>CAUPHX010000070.1:0-10928 GCA_963511125.1 uncultured Deefgea sp.
CGATACTAAAACTACCCGACTTCACAATCCCCTCATCCAAGCTCCATGCCTCAGAACGGCTGTACTGAAAGTACAAATCGGCATAATCAATCTCATGCGTCATGATGTCAGCAAAGACCTGACCGAGAGCGGCTTCATCCAAATGAAAGGGCGTTAATAATTGCTGTTCAGCCAAGGCAAAAACGGTCATGAAGGGATTCACTTTTTTCGATTTAGAAAGGTAAGTACTCATGCAAAATTTTATGGCGCGGCATTGCAGCCGCAGACAGTACATTCGAACACGACAAGGCGAGACTACGATGCAAGACAACTTTTGCTAATCTACTAATTAGAACACAGCTTATTTAAATATTCGATGCGTCAGTGCAGGTAAAGTACTGCGCACCCTTTGCAGCTGACTTGATTTCAACTCAGCCAGTACGACCCCCTCGCCCGTTGGTAAACAAGATAGCACCTTACCCCAAGGATCAACCACCATACTATGGCCAAAAGTTTCTCGCCCCGTTGGGTGCATTCCACCTTGATTCGAGGCAATCACAAAGCATTGGTTCTCAATCGCACGCGCCCGTAGCAGGACTTCCCAATGCGCACGGCCCGTCGTCGCGGTAAACGCTGCTGGCAACAACCAAATATCGACTTCACCGACGATGCGAAACAACTCAGGAAAACGCAAATCGTAGCAAATCGACAAACCAATTCGGCCAAAGGGCGTCTCAAACGTCACCGGCTGTGCGCCCGGCGCAATCGTATCGCTCTCGCAAAATCGCTCAACGCCATTATCAAAACCAAATAAATGAATTTTGTCGTAACGCGCGACGCATTCGCCTTGCGGATTGAAGACTAAACAGGAATTCATCACCCGATCCGGCAAATCTGAACACAGCGGAATCGTTCCACCCACCAGCCATACACCAAATTCACGCGCCGCTTGTGCTAAAAATTCCTGCAATGGGCCGGCACCATACTGCTCATGCACCGCCAATTTATCAGTATCTCGTTGCCCCATAATGGCAAAATACTCCGGCAGCACAAGCAGCTCAGCGCCTGCTGCGGCAGCTTGTGCAATCAAGCCACGAGCGGTAGCCAAATTCTGCTCAATCACTGGCGTTGAAACCATCTGAATCGCGGCAACTACAATCGACTTCATTTCATAACCTCGATAGGTATATTGACGTAACGATTAATTAATATAACCTAGATCAATATACACCCTAGTTTAATTTTTTAACTTGCGGATCTCGCATTGTTCCATCGATCAGATATTCAAACGAAACGAGCTGACCCACTAAATCTTGGTCGAATATTTTTTGCGCCGCAAACGTTGCTAAACCCGCGATAGGATTGATCACCGCCACCCCTAACGCCACCGTATCTGCCACCGAAGGAATGATTTTCACCACCACATTCTGCGTGCCAGCGACAAAATTAGCTTCACCTTGAAAGCGAACTTTAGCCGCAGCCGAATCGATCACTAGATTCTTGGTTTCTGCCACCCCAAATGCCATCTGCGCATCACCCGTAATGTGATCAAACGCGAACCCTTGAGAAATCACGTCATCAAAATCAAGCTTGAGCCTGCGCGGAATGGCTTGTAGATTAATCACATTCAGAAAACGCCCGACACCCGGATCCACTTGCACAAAACGCCCTGCGCCAACATCGATTTTGAATTGCCCTTGCAAAGAGTCCAATTTAGGCGACCAAGGTACACCTTGCCAGTTGGCATCACCTGAAAAATGCAAGGGGGCCAATTTCATCGCCTCAGGATAGCCAAAACGCGCCAATAATCGACCCACGCTCGGCGAGCTTAATTCAACCTTGCCCGCGGTCCTATTTTTACCCTCACGTTGCGTCCATGCACCCGCTAATTCAAAGCTGCCATCACTATTTTTGAGCTGCAATTGTTCAATCGCTAACGCCTCTGACTGTGGCGAGGCCAGTACACTTAACTGGCCCAACTCTATTTTTTCGTAGCGCAAATCATTGACGACTAAATGAACCTTTGGCCACGTACTTGGCGTATCAAATGCACTGCTTTGCTGGGTGATCGATGGCGTCGTACTTTCTATAACGCCTTCTGGCGTGTTCACCATCGTCAATGGCAGCCATAATCTATCGAATTTTGCATTCATATGCCGCTGGCTGGCATTCCAGTTAACCTGCCCTTTTAGCTCTTTACTGTCTAAATTAAGCTGCCAAATTGGAAGGCTTGATTTAGCACTCAAACTCACTGCGTTGAGTACACGCCCCCACGCCACAACTTGACCAAAACTTAAGTTTTTAACTTCTACCGGCGGAATGGTTGAGGCGCTTTTGGTTGAAATATCCTCACTCAACTTTAACCAAGCATCTAAATTCAAGCGCGGCCAAGAACCCGTCAATAAAACACCTTGACTCGGTAATAGCGGCGCTTCACGACCTAAATGAATGCCAATTTGCGGAAAATCGTCGGTCACGCTAGGGTGACTTTGCATTCGTCCACGAATCAGCTCACCCACGCTAAAAGCCAAATTCATTTGCTGAGCAGTTCCTCCAGCCTTGACGTGCAAAGTACGGGCTAAGTCTGTGGATTTACCGAGCGGCTCAGGCAAAATGACCTGAGCACCCAGTAAATCACTTTTCAACGTTAAATCAAAGTGCGTCGGTTCAATTTTGAGCTGAGCTTGGTATTGACTGCGACCTGAAATACGAGATTGCAGCGCGGGCAAGTAAGCTGCCGAAATCTCGCCCATCGACGCATCGCCATTGAGCGTCAAAAGTAATGCGCCATTAGGATCATTTGAACCGACTAATTTGACACGACCACCCAAGGTACGCGCCTCGGCACTCGGAACTTTCAACGTGTTTTCGGTAAACTCAACCCGACCATTCGCCGCATTCAGCGGCGGAATCGCCCGACCAAAATTCAATTGATTCTGTTTGAATTGATAATGCCCTGCCACCTTGGTCGCATCGATATTGTTAATCGGCAAATCCAGCGTCAAACCGAGCGTACCATTTCCTTGAGCCGTCAATCCATCCAAAAAGCCATTGGTACTTTCTTTAACCGGACTATTGGCGACAAAGTTGAGAAAATCACTGGTTTTTCCACTCGCTTTTCCATTCACCAAGACATGCTGATCGATTTCAAGATTCGGAATCTGCACCGAAACATCACTTAATTGCGTGTTAGAAATCACCCCAGAATGGGCGTTGATATTCATCGCCAAGCCTTCAAACGCAAGTCGCCCTTGGATCTTTTCTATTTGCGGCCAACCCGGTACATAATTGAGCGTCACATCATGCGCCTTGGCCTCAATCGCAAATCGACCCCGTTTTTCATCTGCCGATCCTTTGGTATATGGAAAACCCGCAACATCCCCCTGCCACACTATTTTTCCAGCACTCGCATTACCTGCCAGCAAAGCTTGCTGCAACCAAACGAGGACGTCATCACCCAATATTCGTGGTAAATATCGGTAAACTTGATTGGCCGATAAATGCCCGATATCACCCGATAACTTCACCTTTCCCAAGCCCGATGCGGGGCCTTCATAATTGGCATTCACTTTTAATTGCAAGGCGGGATTCATCAGAGACAAATCCACCAGATCAAGCTGCCATTGTTTGGCCTTCTTTTGCCACTCAAGCCGGGTGTGTGCCTCGGCAAACATAATGGGATCCACAAACTGTGCAGGAAAATTAAAGAGGATGTTTTGCCCATCCAAATCAACGCGCCCACCACGGTCACGAAACTGAGCATTGATGTTAAGTGGGCCAACACTCAATTCTGGATGAATCGCTTTAAAATTCTCGAATGCAAAATCACCTTGGATTGCTTTTGGCTGCGACCAACTACCTTGCCAACTTAAATTAGCTTGACCCAGCAAGCCAGAAAACGCGCCTTGCGCAATCCGTTCACCCACGCCATTAGCGGCCGCTTTTAAATGGGGCAAGTAGACATTCAGACCCGACAACTGCCATTGCTTTAAAGACAAGGAAGATCCGCTCTCCGTCTGGGTAAAGTTCAAACTACACGACTCGCACAAAGGACCACTGCTGGATACGATGCGCCGCCCATCTATTTTTAAAACTTGTCCTTTCGGGGTATCAGTCCAGAAGACTGACCCATCAAAGACTGGCAAGTCATACATCACAGAATTTTTCTTCGCCAACACGGTCCAATTTGCAATAACCAAGTCAGCCTCTAGTGACTGCAATCGTCGATTGGCAAATTCAAGACGCAAACCTACTTTGCCCTGCCCCTGTTTAAACGCATATTGCGGCAACCATTCACCCAACCAAGGCATCAACTTAGCCAAATTGGTGCTCGGTACTTGCGCCTTAAACCAACCCGAACCTTGGCGTAAAGCTTCGAGGTCTTGACCTTGAAAGCGCCCCTGCATTTTAATTCGCGGGCCAAGCGATGCGGGCGGTGTGAATGCCAGCTCAAAACGATGCGTTGAGAAAAATTGGTCCGTTACAAAGTCAAGCTCAGTCAGATCAAGGCTAGGGTATTGCCCACGCAAATCACGAAAGCGCAAACCGCCACGCTCAATCACAATTTCGCCCTGCGCGAGAAACCAGTTAAGTACATCGTGATTACCGGCATTTTTATTCGATAAAATCAGCCCCCCCATTCGCCAATCACCATCGGCGCCACGGTTAATATCTAGCACAGGGGATTGCAAGCGAATTTGATTAAAATGCAACTCGCCGCTCAGTAAGGCCCAAATCGATAAGGTTGCCGATAGGTTTTGGAAAAATAAATCGGGCGATTTGAGATCGGTCCCCATCGCAAACTGAGACAAAGCAATTTGCGGCTGAAATAAATGCCAGCCACCCGAAATTTGGCCTATCGACACCGTCGTACCTGTGGCGACTTGTAATTTCTCAACTAAAAGTGGTCGATACTCATTTAATCGTGGCACAAACCAAAACTGCCACGCAGCGGCCAGAATCGCCAGCACTAATGACAGCGCAATAGCAATTCGTTTCGTCCAACGAAATAGCCCTACCGGTAAATGAGTTAAAGCTAATTTGATACGGCGCACTAAAAATGTCCACGATTGACAGGGGTGGGGAGCCACAAAGAAGCTCGGCTATGCTAGGGTAAGGGCACTAAAGATTGGCCGCATATTTTACCCTGTTTCCAGCAGCCAATTCCGCCTAAAATGGCTTTTTTGCCAAAGAATGCCAAACACAGCACCCCCAACAACGACTGCAAGCACTTTATTTAAACAATATCCAAGCCAAGAGCAGAAAAGATGACTGATATGAGCGAGTTACGCCAAGTTAGCGCAGCCTTAAACCACAGCCGCTACTTAACAAATCTTTTTTTTCGCCACCCACTCCTTGCCCTACGTACCGAGCAAGAAGCTCAACATGTTTTTACCCGCGACCAAATGCAGTCGCATTTAAGTGCCGCAAATATCCAAGACGAAGAAACACTCAGTATCGCGCTGCGTAGCCTGCGCCAAGCCGTCATGGCGCGATTGATTACACGAGAAATCAATGGGCTTTCTGATTTAAATGAAGTCGTCACCACTACCAGCGACTTAGCCGAAATTGCGGTTACGACTGCACTACAATGGCTGACCCAGCCCAACGAGCGAACTGGCGTCCCCATTGGCGAAGAAAGTGGCCAAAAACAAGAACTCATCGTGGTGGGCATGGGCAAACTTGGCGGTCGCGAGCTTAATGTGTCTTCCGATATCGATTTGATTTTCGTTTACCCAGAAGATGGGTACACCAATGGCGTCAAATCCATCAGCAATCATGAATATTTTGCTCAGATTGGCAAAAAGCTAATCCGCGTCATTGGCGACACCACCGCTGACGGTTTTGTCTTCAGAGTCGACATGCGCTTACGCCCCTTTGGCGACTCTGGCCCTTTGGTGACCAGCTTTGCTGCGCTAGAAAACTACCTACTTACCCAAGGCCGAGAATGGGAGCGCTATGCTTGGATTAAAGGCCGCGCACTCAGCGGAGACGAAAAGGGCTTAATGGATTTAGTCACGCCATTTATATATCGAAAATACCTCGACTATGGTGCCTATCACTCGATGCGCGAACTGCACAGCCAGATTCGCCGCGAAGTCGCCAGAAAAGATCGTTTTGATAACGTCAAACTGGGTCCGGGCGGAATTCGTGAAATCGAATTTATCGGGCAAGTGTTTCAACTGATTCGTGGTGGCCGCAACAAAGTACTGCAACAGCGCCCAACCCAAGTCATTCTGAATGAACTGGTTCAGCAAGGCACCCTACCCAGTGATGTTGTAAACCAATTGCAAGACGCGTATGTATTTTTACGCAATATCGAGCATCGCATTATGTACTTGGATGATGCACAAACCCAAATGCTGCCGACCAATTCAGAGGACAAAACCCGTTTAGCCAGCAGCATGGGGTTTAATGACTGGGATAGCTTTAGACTCAAATTGGATGAATATCGTAGCTTTGTTACCATTCAATTTGATCAAATTTTCGCGCTACCTGAGCAAACCACGCTCAATGGCGGCGTCACCGAAACGCATATTGATCAATACCTTGAAGAAGACAGCAGCAATTTAAGTCAGCTCGGTTTTCAAAATCCAAGCGATATTCAACGCCGCCTTAATGCACTACATGACGGCAGCAAATACAAACAGATGCCAGATCGCTGCCGACAACGCCTAGATGCCATCCTACCGTCTTTAGTCACCATTTCAGCCGAATTTAACAATCCAGACTTCACCTTAACGCGCCTACTGGATTTACTGGAGGCGATCGGCCGCAGAGAATCATACCTCGCCTTACTGGCCGAGCACCCACAAGCACTGAAGCGCCTCGCCAGTCTATACAGCGCCAGCCCTTGGGTTTCTGAGTACCTGACACGCCATCCTATTTTGCTGGATGAACTACTCGACTTCCGTCTTTTGCATCAAACACCGGACTGGGCCAAGTTAGGCGAACAACTACGCAACGATATTCAAGCACTAAAAGACGATACCGAAGCACGCATGGATTGCCTGCGGCACTTCCAGCACACACAGATTTTTCGACTCGTTGCGCAAGACTTGGCAGAACTACTGCCACTTGAAACACTGTCGGATCATTTATCGGATTTAGCTGACTTAATTTTATCGGTCACCATTGAGGAAGTTTGGCGTGATTTACCCAACAAACACGTCGAGCAACCCCAATTTGCCATTATTGGTTATGGCAAATTGGGCGGCAAAGAACTCGGTTACGCTTCTGATTTAGACTTGGTCTTCTTATATGAAGATGAAAACCCCAACGCGGGCGATATTTATGCTCGTTTTGCCAAACGTGCGGTGAACTGGCTGACCAGCATGACTTCTGCCGGGCAACTTTACGACATTGATTTACGCTTGCGCCCGAATGGCACATCCGGTTTATTAGTTTCTAGCATGGATGCATTTGAGCAGTATCAGCGTACAGCGGCGTGGGTATGGGAGCATCAGGCACTTACCCGTGCTAGGTATTGCACAGGTGACATTCAGATAGGACAGAAATTCACTGGCATTCGCAATGCAATTTTGTGTCTTGAGCGTGACATTCCCGCACTACGTACCGAAGTGCGTTCGATGCGGGAAAAAATGCTCGAAACGCATCCGGCACTAGCCAATGACGTCAAACATCTGCGTGGCGGGATTGTTGATATTGAGTTTATTATGCAATTTTTAATTTTGGCTTACTCAACTCAATATCCAGACCTCACTGCCAACTTGGGCAATATTGCATTATTTGATACCGCAGCAAAGCACGGTCTAATTAGCCATGAAGCCGCGCAACACGCACAAGTCGCCTATCGTGCATTAAGGCGACTGCAGCACATCCATCGCCTCAATGGCACACAACTTGACGTGAGTCGGATTGAAGCCATTGCAGCCGAATTAAAATCAGTCACCACCACTTGGCAGTCACTTTTTGAATAATTTGGAGCGCACAAAACCAATAAACCGAGTTGAACACTCGGTTTATTGGTGATCGTCAGCCCGCAAATTAATTGAACGGAACAAAATCAGCAAAATGGACGGCACGCTCACCATCCGGCAGATAGGTTTCTAGCCAACGCATTTCTTGCTTGAGGTGGCGTAATAAGGCAACAACATGCATCGGCTCGGTTTCATTGGCGAACCAATATTCTTTTCGCCAGACCGCACAAGGCACATCAAAAACATCACCCCCTGGATTCAACTCATCCTTTGAAGGCGCTCGACGCAAATAACCCGTCAGTGCAAGCACCCCATCCAGCGGTTGAACCACTTCACTCACTTCAATCACAAACGCCGCCATACCGGACGATAATTGCTGCAAATTAACATACACTTGTGGGCGCAAATCCAACACCCTTAAGCTTTCACGGCAACATTCAGCACAAGGTAAAGTCGTAGCCGCCCAGCTCAAAGTTTGCGAATGGTCATCCGCGCGCTCATAAGCATCCAGCGAATGCGTATGGCCACACGAATAAACAGGTAAACTTTTTACAGTCGGCACCAAATCAGTCCTCAATCGCCCTTAGCCAATAAAGATAGCACAAATAAACTGACAACTTACCCGGCTTGAGATTTAATTCATTCACACCAACCAAGCTACTCAACCATGCTACCGATTTTATTCCAAGATGAGCATCTTATTGCCATCCACAAGCCGAGCGATTTACTCGTCCATCGCACCAGCTTAGACGCCTACGAAACCCGTTTTGCCGTGCAACTCTTGCGCGATCAAATTGGGCAGCATGTTTATCCAGCGCATCGCTTAGATAAAGCCACTTCCGGGGTTTTATTGTTTGGACTTAACCCTGCTGCTGCACGCACATTATCGATGCATTTTGCGGCCCGCGAAGTACAAAAGAAATATCTAGCCATCGTCCGAGGCTGGCCCACTGAAACGGGGTCCATTGATCATCCGCTTGAACTTAGAAAAGATGATGCCGAAATTTTCGGTGATGAAGCCCCCAAAGGGGCACAAGAAAGTCAGACCGAATACCGTCGCCTAGCGACGATTGAATTGCCTTGGACAGTCGACAAATACCCCAGCAGTCGCTATGCCTTAATGGAGCTTAATCCGATTACAGGTCGTCGCCACCAGATTCGCCGCCACTTAAAACACATCAGCCATCCGATTATTGGTGACTCAACTTATGGCAAAGGCAACCATAACCGCGCCTTCGCACAAGCCTTTGGCGTCAATCGACTATTGCTCGCCTGCCTTAACATGAGCTTTCCTCACCCTATCGACGGTCAGTGCATCACTGTGACAGCGCCGCTGGCCGCCGATTTCTCACGCGTGGTCGCAGAACTTGACTGGCTAGATGCTCTACAAGCAAACAAGATTACTTATGAAGTACCGCAAGCATCAGACCCAAATAGAAATCGACAGATTTTTGTCTAGATATAAACCCCGTACTGCGAAGCAAGGGGTTCAAACTAGTTTATTGTTTCTTTAAAAATGCCGGTGGAGTCTCAACTGCAACTTCAGACTCTTTTTCCAACAAACGATTCTTTTTCCGTGAATTGAGTTCAGCCTCAGCCGAGGTTCTAAATACTGAATACACACTAGCATTAAATGCTAATTGGATATGACTCCAATCATCATAATCACCCAAAGCAGTATCAGTTAAACCATCGCCATTCACATCGCGTGGAATACTACCCTCGACAATGTTATTGTAGTTCCAATCGGCAAACGCCCCTAACCTCACTCCACGACCAATCATTTTGGCCTCATCCAAACCCCACTCATTTAAAGCCATACTTTTACCATTGGAATAATCAAGCACGAACCGATTGCCACAAGGGCCATCCAACAGATCGCATACCCCGTAGCTATTCGCAGGCCGGCCTGGCGTCGCATTTCCTAATGAATTTTGGCGAAAATAAATACGCTCATTGATATCTGACGGATCGCTAGGCACACCATTAAGTTGATAGTCGTAATTCATCACGCTTAAATAATTTGGCTTGTTGTTCTTGCCCTCGTCGCCACCATGATACAAGCCGAGGTTATGACCCAGCTCATGCATAATCGTACTCGCCTGATAATTAATCAGTTTAAAAAGATCGTTTGCACTACCACTACTTAAGCCCCACCAACCTAGTGTCACTAGAAAATCATTGCCATTAATTTCCCCCAGGCCTGACGAACCACCATAGCCACTACTATTTTGAGTTGTCCCCATTAATGCATAGTGCGAAATTAAGCGGCGACGCACATCCATGCTGTCGTTTTTATAATCCATCACATTTGCGCACTCGGCATTTTTGTACAAACTCACACATCGCGCATTCGCCACCTCTTTACCACCACCCAAATTAAAATCAGCGGCGCTAAAAACAGGGCTATATAACTGCCCAACATCCAGCAACACATCAATTCCTTTTCGAGCAAACGCCTCACGCACCAATTGCAAAGCTTCTTTACGGGGTTTAATACCTTCATCAACCTCGCTATACATCCAATCGATTTGAATCAAAATGGTCGGTCGACCAGCGCGCGCACCCATTGCGTACAAATCTAAGCCCGCATAAGTTACACCAGCTTGCTTTTCACTACATGGCATTCCCTCGCGATCCGCAAAACGAGCATCGCGATCAACATCATTTCGCCCACCCGGCGTTCCAAATGGAACGACTCGCCAATCTGCAGCGCTATGAGTATCGCTTGTTTGAGTAAAATATCGCACTAAAGCATAACTTCCGGAGCCACTCAATGCGGCGACAGACTCCCCCACCCAAGCATTGGAACTAATGGTTTGACTGTTGTTATTGCCAAATCGCACATAATCGATGGTCTGATTATTCTTAATTAACTCAATTGAGCCATCAGCACTCCAAACAGGCCAATCACGACCATCCCCGACATACTGAATCTGCGATGTTTTTTTGGGGGCTGGCGCACTAACATTAGCCGCCACCACCACATATGATTTTGAATCAACAACA
>CAUPHX010000071.1:0-10927 GCA_963511125.1 uncultured Deefgea sp.
ACAGGGGACGCATCACGCTTCACCCTCCCCCGACCCATGCTGCACACACCGAACTTAGACATGAGTTTTTCTGGCTTAAAAACGGCTGTACTTAATTTGGTGACGCAACAATCGCCACTGGACGACACCTGCCGCGCTGATATTTGCGCCGCCTTCCAAGAGGCCATCGTCGAAGTACTACTTAAGAAGTCACTCAAAGCACTTAAACAAACTAGCATGACGCGATTAGTGATTGCGGGGGGCGTTGGTGCAAATCGACAGTTGCGTAGCGCACTGGATGCTGCGGCAAAAAAACGCGGCTTTGAGGTGTTTTATCCGCCACTGGAACTCTGTACTGACAACGGCGCAATGATTGCCTATGCGGGCGCTCAGCGTTTAAGCGAACGGCAAACGGCGGGATCTTTTGCCGTAAAACCACGCTGGGACTTGGCCAGCCTTAGTCGCGCTTAATGGGTATACCCATACGGCCCTTTAAAAATAAAATCCAGCAAGCAATACCCAATAAAAAACCCGTCGCAACGGGTTTTTTATTCACTTGCAAATCAACTTTGATTTTTAAATCACCGTAAACGTCTCTTCAATTTGCCCCGCCCAAGTCAACCGCAAATGATCACCACGTTGAATTTGACCAACACCTTCTGGCGTACCGGTATAAATCAAGTCACCCGCCTGCAAGGTGAATTTACTTGAAATCCATGCAATCAAAGTCGCAACATCAAACGCCATCAAACGCGTATCCGCCGATTGCCGCAACTCACCATTAATGTGCAAACTAAATTGCTGCTGAGTCGGATCAATATCCCTAGCGGCAACAAACTGAGTGAGCACGGCGGCACCATCAAAACCTTTGGCCAACGTCCATGGTGAACCGGTTTTTTTAGCGGCAGCCTGCACATCACGCGCCGTTAAATCTAAACCGAGGGCATATCCTGCAACGTGTTTCAGCGCATCGGCTTGAGTAATATTTTTACCCCCCTCGCCAATCGCCACCACCAACTCCAACTCGTGGTGCACATTTTCTGACCATACCGGGAGCGCAATAGGAGACCCCGACTGCAATACCGCTGAATTAGGCTTGATAAAAACGACAGGCTCACTCGCAATCACTGAACCCATCTCAGCTGCGTGAGCCACAAAATTTCGCGCAACACAAAATATATTATTAATACGCATCGTCGTATCTGCGATTTTTAAATCTGCCATTATTTACATCCAATCCATATAAAGGGTATTCAATCACAAGCCATACAATGCAATAGCCAGAGAGCAATACATAGACCATCAAGCCAACCACTGAGCAATACTAAATAGCAAAATCACGCCCAACCACAAAATCGCAGAGCGCCAAACCAGCGCCACCGCACTCGCTAAATAATCTCGATTTGCCGACTCACCCAAGCCTAACTCGGGACGAAACTTCACCGTATGATCTTGATGCAACGCCTCGCCCAATCGAACCCCCAGCGCACCGGCCGCCGAAGCCAGCAAAATACCGTAATCCTGATTCATCCATTGCTGCGCCTGAGAACGCCAGCAATACACTGCATCTTCAAAATCACCGACAATTGCAAATGAAATTGCTGCCAAACGCACCGGTATAAAATCCAGCACATCCATCACCGCATCAGCAAAACGGCCAAACATATCACCATGTCCACCCCATTTTTGCTGCAACAAGCACGCAGCACGATACGCCACCGCGCCAGCCGGCCCCACCAGCCATGCCAAAGCCACAAACCAGAAAATTGTACCAAACACATAGCGATAAGAATCAATAATGCCCTGCTCAATCGTTAGACGCGCCACTTCATCCTCGCTTAACTCAGAGGTGGACTGCCCCGTCCAATCGCCCAACATCGCACGAGCCGCATCCAAGTCTTCGGCCTGCAGTGATTTGGATATTTTCGTGAAGGCATGACTAAATTGGCGAAAACCCATCGTTAGATACAAGGTCAGCACACTCCACAACATTGCGAACGCAATATTATGCTGCATCAAAAACCAATAACCACCCGCAGTCACCACCACCAAAGGCACCACCGCAATCAACCACGCATACACGCCATTGCGGTACTCACCGGCATTGAGGTTGCGCCCCATGCCATTCGCGGTACGAATAAAACCGAGGTACAAGGGATTACGGCTACTGATTGGCCGAAGTTGCTCAAGCAGCAAAGCCAAGATTAAGGACAAAATACTCATAAACTTAATTTCCCAATTAAGCCCAAGCCAAAAAAATCAGCCCACGGCCACACATTCATTAGGATTCAAAGATAACATAGAGCCCGAGTGAGCAGAAACAATAACAACACCACTTGAAAAAGCACGCCACAGTGCCATATCGTCAGTACACCAACCCAACTGGAGATTCACATGGAACATCAACTACCTACCCTGCCTTATGCTCAAGATGCTTTGGCGCCATTCATGTCAGCAGAAACTTTGTCGTTTCACTACGGCAAACATCACCAAACCTACATCACCAATCTGAACAACCTGATCAAAGGCACAGAAAACGAAAGCAAGTCGCTCGAAGAGATCGTTAAAACAGCACCTGCTGGTGGTTTGTACAATAACGCAGCACAAACTTGGAACCACACTTTCTTCTGGCTTGGCTTCGCACCGAACCCAGCAGGCGAAGATCGTGCACCTGCTGGCGCACTGGCTGACGCCATCAACGCTAAATGGGGTTCTTTTGAAGAATTCAAAAAAGCGTTCAACACTTCAGCAGCAGGCAATTTTGGCTCAAGCTGGACTTGGTTGGTTAAAAAAGCCGATGGTTCACTTGATATTTTGAACACTGGCGCAGCAGGCACGCCACTCACAACAGGCGAAACTGCACTATTAACCTGTGATGTTTGGGAGCACGCCTACTACGTCGACTATCGCAATAGCCGCCCTAACTATTTAGAAGGCTTCTGGAAATTAGTGGACTGGAATGTAGTTGCTGCACGCTTAGCTGCTTAAGTCACAAAAAAGCTGGCCATTTGTCAGCTTTTTCCAACGCTCCTCAAAAAGACGACAAGTTGTCGTCTTTTTTTTATTTTGCAAATTACACGCACCAATAAAACCAAAAAAGCAGCGCAGCACCCTTGAAAAATGGCATTTACCCTTATGCTTCAATGGTATTAGTGATTTACCTAGTTGCACCAAATTGCAGCGCATTAATTAGAGAATACTAATACACTGGCGATAAAATTTCTTCACGCATTCCACAAACTTACCAGTAACTTAAAGACCTGATTTCACTGTGTTTTCCATCACAACCCCCTGTTGACAAGGTAAATGTAGTCTGCGAAATTAGCGCTACGAAACGTAACGGCAGCGAATTCAAACAGGGTAAGCAGCAGGGATTACGTTTAGACGACTGGTATTATTTAAACCAAACCCCAGCGTCAGGGCATCAAGTCAAAGTGGTCATAGCGGTAAAGCCAGGGGTTACACACACCACCCCAACCACAGCACCTTGTTACCTGTATTAGTGAATTGAAATCAACGCATTCCAATCTTGGCCGCGCTGAAATTCTTACTAAATAATAATGGATGAGAGGAAATATCAAATGAACTTCCGTTTAGCCGCAATCCCAGCAGCAATCGCCTTTGTATCAGTTAGCTCTTTCGCTGCAGATGCATGGGTCGCAAAATCATATCCAGGCGGCTCTGTCGTGAGCTACGCCGGCACAGACTACAAAGCAAAATGGTGGGCTGAAGGCTCTAATGTACCTGGCGCTGGTGACCCGTGGGCAGCTCAAGGCAGCACTGGCACCCCTACTCCAGCAACACCAACTCCAGCCCCTGGCGCATGCACTAATGCAGCATGGAGCTCAGCAAATGGCGCTTACACCGGCGGCCAAAAAGTAAGTCACAAAGGCAACAACTACACGGCAAAATGGTGGACAACATCTGAACCGTCAGCAACTGCTTCTGAATGGCAAAATGATGGCGCATGCGGCTCAGCAACACCAACTGCAACTGTAAAACCAACAGCAACTGTAGCTCCAACTGCAACTGTAAAACCAACAGCAACTGTAGCTCCAACTGCAACTGTAAAACCAACAGCAACTGCAGCCCCAACAGCAACTGTAAAACCAACTGCAACCGTAGCTCCAACTGCAACCGTTGCTCCAACAGCAACTGCAGCTCCAACAGCAACTGTAAAACCAACAGCAACTATAGCCCCAACAGCAACTGTAGCTCCAACAGCAACTGCAGCTCCAACAGCAACTGCAGCTCCAACAACAACTGTAGTTCCAACAACACCACCAAGCACTGGTGCTAAACAAGTTGGCACTTACTTTGCTGAATGGTCAATCTACGGCCGTAAATTCTTCCTGAAAGATATGCAAACCAGCGGCCAAGCTAAAAACTTGACGTTCTTGAACTACTCATTCGCCAACATTTATAACCGTGGCGGCAAGTATGTGTGCGATGCAACAGTGAATAAAGCAGAAGCTGGTGGCGCTCAAGACGGTGGTGATGCTTGGGCCGTGTTCGAAAAAGGCTTTGGCGCTGGCGAATCAGTTGATGGTATCGCTGATCCGTACGGCTGGGAAAAATGGGATGATCCACGCCAAGGCGTTTCAGGTCCACTCAAAGGCAACTTGAACCAACTGAAAAAACTTAAAGCTAAAAATCCAAACTTAAAAGCTTTGATTTCACTAGGTGGTTGGACTTGGTCTAAGTGGTTCTCTGCTGCTGCTGCAACCCCAGAATTGCGTCAAACTCTAGTTGCTTCGTGTATCGACGTGTGGATCAAAGGTAACATTCCATTCAGCGCTGGCGCGAATGCAGGTGGCCCAGGCTCTGCAGCGGGTGTGTTTGATGGTATCGATATTGACTGGGAATACCCAGGCGTTCAAGGTATCGGCACTAACACAGTATCTCCAGCCGACAAGCAAAACAACAACCTATTGATGGCTGAATTCCGCAAACAATTGGATGAGTTGAGCAAAACAACCGGCAAGAAATACCTGTTGACCGTTGCAATCGGTGCTGGCGATGAGAAAATCGCTGCGACAGAACCAGCTGAATACAGCAAGTACCTCGACTGGATCAACATTATGTCGTACGACTACAATGGCGCATGGGATGCTCAAGGTCCAACTGACTTCCATTCAGCTTTGTACCCAGATCCAGCAAGCCCACGCTACAAAGATCCTAAAACTGGCAAAATCAATAGCTACAACACAGATACAGCCGTGAAAGACTTGCTAGCGCGTGGTGTACCTGCAGCTAAATTGCACATGGGCGTACCGTTCTACGGTCGCGGCTGGACTGGTGTAACTAATTCGAATAACGGTCTGTACCAAGCAGCAAAAGGCGCAGCAGCCGGTACTTACGAAGCAGGTTACGAAGACTACAAAGTACTGAAAAATGCACCAGGTACTGAGTACATCCACCCAACAACGCAACAAACTTACCGCTTTGACGGCACGACATTCTGGTCTTACGACACACCTCGTGATATCAAATTGAAAGCTGACTACGCGAAGAAAATGGGCATGGGCGGCATCTTCAGCTGGCAAGCAGACAGCGACACCAGCGATGGCGCTTTGGTTGAAGCAATGACGCACATCAACAAGTAATTTGCAGCAGCGATACAAAACCCTGCCGTTTTCGGCGGGGTTTTTTTGTAACTAAACACCAGAAAATTTACACGAAACCAACAAAACAACAGCACCATGCAAAAGCAATAAAATCCGTCGCAAGGCATGTAAATACAAGCTTTTAGCCCGCGCACAAAGCAAGGAAAAGTCTTGCTCAAGCCGCTTTTAGGCATTAGCATGTCAGCTTAGACGGCTACTTCTACAGCCCGATCACGAACTACAAAAATCCAACCGAGATTGAAGATGAAAACGCCTGTTTCCTTGCGCAATCACAGTGGCTTTACGCTACTTGAATTATTAGTCGTTTTGCTCATTATCGCCCTCTTGGCCGGTTATGTTGGCCCCAAGCTGTTTGGCGAAGTCGGCAAAGCAAAAACCAAAACTGCCGCAAGCCAAATGAAATCACTAGCAGGCGCGCTTGACCAATATCGGCTAGACACTGGCCGTTATCCAAGCAATGAACTAGGCTTGAATGCGCTCACCAAAAAACCGCCAGAAGAAAGCAAATGGTCCGGCCCTTATTTAATGAAGGACGTGCCGAACGACCCCTGGGACAAACCCTATATTTACCAAATTCCCGGTGAAAACGGTCGCGACTATGAGCTTTCGAGCTATGGCTTAGATGGCAAACCCGGTGGTAGCGGTGAAGACACCGATATCAGCTTCTGGTAATCGAATCAATCTATGCGTTACCAAGTTAAAGCCCTTAGTGCAGACTCTCTGCGCGAACTCGAACTCGATGCTGCGAACGTCGACGATCTGCGCGCGCGGCTGTTAGAGCAGGGCCTGCAACTAGTTAGCTTTAAAGCGGAACGCAAACTCAGCTTGTCATTTGGTAAAAGCGAATTTCAAGTCTCACTATTTACCCAAGAATTGATTGCACTACTCGAAGCAGGGCTGACCCTCGTCGAGGCGATGGAAACGCTAAAAGAAAAAAGCGGTCACGATGAAAACCGTACCGTGCTCACAACGATGATTGAAGGCTTGTACCAAGGTCTGCCGCTCTCCAAAGTACTATCGCAAATGCCAAACCTATTTCCACCGCTGTACATTGCCAGCGTCGGTTCGGCGGAAAAGACCGGTCATTTAGCTGATGCACTCAAACGCTATCACCACTACGAAACGCGATTAAGCGCCGTCAAAAAGAAAGTCGTTTCGTCTTTGGTTTACCCGATGGTAGTCATCGCCATCGGCGGCAGCATTATGCTGTTTTTGCTGTTTTATGTGATTCCAAAATTTAGTCAGATTTATGCCTCGATGAAAAATCTGCCGTTTGCCGCTCAAATGATGTTGTGGTGGGGGGATTTAGTACATCAACACGGCCAAGCAATGTTCTTCGTGATGATTGCCAGTATCATCGGCATCATCATGGCATTTCGCACCAAAGCCGTACAATCGATGCTACTCGAATTATTTTGGAAACTGCCTCGACTCGAAGAATATCGCCGACTCTTTTCCCTCACTCGCTTTTATCGCACCGTGGGGCTACTGCTCTCCGGCGGCTTGAATTTAGTCGCCGCACTGGAGTTGGCCGCACAGCTCTTACCCGTAACAATGCGCCTTGCTTTATCACAAGCGATTGTGGACATTAAATCAGGGCAACAGCTGTCTAATACGCTACCAAAATACAATCTAACGACACCCGTTTCTGAACGCCTACTGCGGGTTGGCGAGCAAAGCGGCGAATTAGCCACCATGATCGAGCGCGCAGCACAATTTTGCGACGAAGAACTCGATCGGGCGATTGAAATGTTTACCCGCCTGTTTGAGCCGATTTTGATGTTATTGATCGGGATCCTCATTGGCGGCATCGTATTTTTGCTTTATATGCCGATTTTTGAGTTGGCCGGGAATATGCAATGATCACGCTCGACCTCATTCAGCATTTGCGCGCCACCGGCGGCAGTCAGCCGCTTTCGGTTTTACTACAGCAATCGCTAGGACTTAACGACACAGAGTATTGCCTTGAAGTCAGTGCATATCTTGGGCTACCGGCCATTACCCGCATGGAACTCATTGCGCTCAAGCCACGCTATGACTTACTTGGTTTTGGTGATGCGGTGGCGCATCAATGCTTATTAGCCGAAGTTCCGCAACATGGCTACGTACTGATTCTGTCTGACCCCTTCAGTCCCGTGGTTCGCAATTGGGCACAACAACGCATCACCGTCGCGTTCCGCGTGGCTTTTGCGCTGTTCGATGATTTAAAGCAGTACTTCGACGAATATGAAACCTCGCATCGCGCCATGGAGCAAATGGCGGTTGGGGAAAACCAAGAAGCCAGCAAAGACGGTATAACCGAAATCTCGTTAACGACCTTGGCACAAGACGCCAAGCCGGTGGTAAAACTAGTCAATTCGACCTTGTACGATGCGCTCAAGGCCAAAGCCTCCGACATCCATATGGAAACCACGCCACAAGGGATGACGATTAAATACCGGATCGATGGCGTACTGCTACATGCGGGCGGTGCGAATGGCACTGAAATGGCCGAGCAAATCGTTTCGCGGATTAAAGTGTTAGCAGAACTCGATATTTCCGAACACCGCGTACCACAAGACGGCCGCTTTAAAGCCAAAGTCAATAATCGCGACGTCGATTTCCGCGTTTCAATCATGCCATCGATTCACGGCGAAGATGCTGTGTTGCGGATTTTGGATAAACAAGGCGGCGGGGATGCGTTTAAATCTTTGCGTCTAGAAACACTCGGGCATGAAGAACAAACCATGGCCGCAATTCGCTCATTGTCGCACGAGCCGTATGGACTACTTCTGGTGACCGGCCCAACAGGTTCAGGTAAATCAACCACGCTGTACGCCACGCTGTCTGAAATTAATAATGGTGAAGAAAAAATCATTACCATTGAAGATCCAGTCGAGTATCAATTGCCGGGCGTGTTGCAAATTCCCGTGAACGATAAAAAAGGCCTCACCTTTGCGCGCGGTTTGCGCTCGATCTTGCGTCATGATCCAGACAAGATTCTAGTCGGAGAGATTCGCGATGGAGAAACGGCCAATATTGCGGTGCAAGCGGCATTAACCGGTCACTTGGTGCTGACGTCCGTGCATGCAAACAATGCCTTTTCGGTGATTGATCGTTTTATTCATATGGGCGTTGAGCCAAATAGTTTTGTCGACGCATTGATCGGCGTGGTTGCGCAGCGACTGATCCGTAAAGTTTGTCCTCACTGCGTGGGCGATGATAGCCCGAGTCTTGAGTTATTAGCGGCATCAGGATTAACTCGCAGCCAAGTGAGTAAATGGACTTTCCGTAAAGGCACCGGCTGTCCTGCTTGCCGCAATACGGGCTATTTGGGACGTAAAGCGATCGCCGAAGTATTGCGCCTCGACGATGACCTCAAGCAAGCCATTGCTAAACATGCCCCAGCTGTTGAGCTTAAAAAAATTGCGCTGAGCAACGGCTTTATCTCGATGCGACAAATCGCCCTTAACGCCGTAGCACGCGGCGAAACAACACTACAGGAAATCAACCGTGTTACCTTTGTTGATTAATCACCGCCTGTGCTGCTGCGAGCCACAACTGCGCGGCGAAACAACGACCACAGCCCAAATAGGAAATCAACCGTGTCGCCTTTGTTGATTAATCACTGTGCTTGGTTTGGTAAACAGCGAATTCGCCTTTCGAGTGTGGACTTCGGCGGCGAAGTATTAAGCCGCCGCCGCGCTTCGGTCGATCCTTCTCCGGACGTACTGGTTCCTCGCCTGCAAGACATGTTCAACCAAGTTCCGCGTGGCCGTTTAGGCCAAGATCGCGTTGATTTGGTGTTTGGCTCACCTTGGGTGCGCTATGTTTGTTTGCCTTGGCAAAGCAGCCTTGGCAAAGACAGTGATTGGGAAAACTACGCACGGCTTTTGTTGGCGCAACAATACGGCGTCAACACGGATTCTTGGCGCATTCGTATTTCAGATGGTCAATTTGGCCAGCCGCGCATCGTCGCCGCATTTGAAGAAGGTTTATATCAAACCTTCGCCGAGCTCTGTCGAGCCAGTAAACTCAAACTAGGTAAGGTTGAGCCGCTATTCACAACGGCGGTGAACCAACATCGCCGCGCGATGAAAGATGCTGAGCATGCCTTAGTCATTCTCGAATTGGGGCATGCGATTGTTGGGTTTTATCGTGAAAAAGCGTGGCAAGGCCTGGTGACTTTGCCAGTACAACTCGACTCCGAACAGCAAACACTATCACTCGCCGCCTTAGTGCGCGAAGCGGCCGTCTTAAGCGGACAGTTTTTGCCTGAGCATATCTACCTCACGTCATCCGATGTCACACTCAAAAGTGTTAAATCGGCCGACTTTGATTTTGAGTGGCTGGGTGCAGTACACCCACTATTTCTCGCGGTGGATAATCACGAATGAAAACACTGCAACTTGATTTTAATAAGCAATATTCAGTCATCCCGTGGCTTGGACTCGGATTAACCGTACTTGGCATCGTTGCGGTATTGTGGGTGATGACGCAACTTGATGTAGCGAAAGAACAAAAAAATCAGCTTGAACTGCGTGAAGATGAAATGAGCCTACGCATCAAACAACGTGAAACAAAAGCAACCGTGGAACGAAATGCATCCCCTGTTTCAGCTAAAGTTGAAAAAATCCGTCGCGATCAAATGCTCAGTAACGACATTGCATTTGAGCTATTAGAGCGTGTCTGGGAGCAACCCATTGCCTTCACTCGCTTAGAAATTGCGACGGTTGAGCGTGACATCAAAATGGATTTAGAAGCGAAGTCACTAAACGACGTTTTATTACTAGTTGACCGCCTGCAATCCCAAGCAGAAGTTAAGCAAGTTTCTTTAGCCAGAAATAGCGTAAAAATAGGCGACCCACATCTCCCTGAAGAAGCCGCGATGGAGATTTTTTGGCACTCCCCCGCCTCTGCTGTTGCCAATAAAACCATTACAGCCAGTGAAGACGCTTTAGTCGCAGCAAGCTCAGTCACAGCAAGCAAACCCGTTTCACGCCCCAAACCGCAGGGAGCGAGCAAATGAGCAAAGAGCAAATCATTTGGTACCTACGGCTGATCCCCAAATACTCAGGCATATTGGGTATCGCTGGCTTAGCCTTACTAGGCTTTGCATTGATGCTCTATACCCAAGACTTAAAACCATACTTGAATGATTTAAATGAGCGAGAGATTGCGCTGGAGCGCAAATTTCAACAATTACGCGCGCCTACCACCGCGGTACCAACGGGCGAAGCACTGCAAAAGCTCAATCGAAATGATACATTTACTTTCTTTTTGCGTCGTTTAAATGACTTGGCAGCAAGTAATAAAGTGACCATTTCGCAAGTCGATTACAA
>CAUPHX010000072.1:0-10895 GCA_963511125.1 uncultured Deefgea sp.
ACTAGTTCGTCGCCTATGTTTGGCTTGTTGCAAACCAAGAGAGGCGACTGAGCAAGAGCGGTCTTTATTGCAATCCGTTGATTCGGTGGTCATTCAAGAGCCTGTAGGTTGCCCCCTTTGTATGGGTACCGGTTATCGTGGGCGTATCGGTATTTATGAAGGCTTGTGGCTAGATTTAGAGTTGGCTACTGCGATTGCCGCTGGCAGTACTGAGCGCGAATTAGGTGTACTGGCAAAAGAGCGCTACCGTTTAGTTGATGATGTAAGAGAAAAAGTATTGAGCGGTAAGACGAGCTTGAATGAGGTTCGACGTTATTTGTCTGAGGACTTTAAGCGATGAGTTGGCTATACCGTGCAATCGATCACCAAGGCAATGAAACGACTGCCGTGCTTGAAGTAGAAAGTGAGCTTTCGGCTCAAACCCAGCTACGACAATTGGGCTTGCACGTACTTGAATTGCGGCAATACAAGCAAGGTTCGAGCGCAGATAGTGGTGCTTTATTTGCAACGATTCGGTACTCTGCATGGGCGGGTGTTGCTACCAATGACTTGGTCTTTTTGTTTCGCCAATTGTCTTTAATGTTACGTGCGGGCTACACATTAATTGATTCGATTAAAACTGCAAGTGAATTATCAACCAAGCGCAGAATGCAGAAACTGCTTGATCGGGTCGCGAAAGCGATAGAGCGTGGCCAAAGTCTTTCGCAAGTGATGCTGCAAGTGGGACGGCCATTTTCAACCGTGATGTCAGAGTTAGTCGCTAGCGGTGAAAAAAGTGGAGAGCTGGATTTAGTGCTTGAGCGGATGGCGATGGATCTGGAGCGAAGCAAGGAATTAAAGCGGCAATTGATGATGAGCTTGGCTTATCCTGTATTTGTTTTGTTGATGGCGATGAGTATTGTTTTGTATTTGGTTTTGTCAGTTGTTCCAAAATTTGAAAGTTTTTTAGCTTCAAGAGGAAAGGCAATACCGTGGGCCGCGCAAACTTTAGTGGACGGTGTGCATTGGTTTTTCAACAACGGCATGACACTCGGGGTGTGGCTGGGTGGGCTCACGATTATTTTGATGGTTCTGTATCGAATTCCTGCCGCGAGAATGATGTTTGACCATGCATTGCTAAAAATCCCTTTTGTAGGGGCTTGTATAACCTCGTCAAGCACAGCTAGGGTTTTTTGGACTTTGTCGATATTGTTGCAAAGTGGTATGACGGTACTCAATAGTTTAACAATTACTGCCAATACATTGGATAATCGAGTTCAACAAAAAGCAATTCTGCAAGCAAGTGAAAGTATTTTGCAGGGGCAGTCACTTGGTCAGGCATTAAAGTCATCTGCTTTTCCTCGTCTTTTGGCATATATGGCGATGTTAGGTGAAAAAACAGGCGAGGTAGATCGAGTTATTGGCGATTTAGGCCTTTATTTTCAGAAAGACCTTGAGAAAAAAATTAAATTAATGAATCTTTTAATAGAACCCGCGTTGATTTTTATTGTTGGTGGCATAGTTGGCTTTGTTTACTTTGCATTTTTTCAGGCTGTGTTTACGGTTTCTAGTCGCTAAGTATGATTTATAGGTCTTACGGGAAGTCAATGAGTTCAGCTGTAAATTTACTTTTTGGTTCGGTCAGATTATTCCATCTTATGGTTTGGAGTAGTGCGCTTGCTTGCGCCATTGTTACCCAGTATGTTGGTGCATCTAGCGTGCAAGTCATGGTTAATAAATCTCCCGATGCCAGTGTTAAGCCTGCTCAACGTGACCCATTTTCAGTAAATCCCCAGCTTCTTAATCAAGGCAAATCAAAATATAATGAGCAGTTTGCGCCAGGAGCCTTGGCGATTGCAGAACGTATAAAAATCAAGGCGATCCTATGGCAACCGAAGGGGCAAAGCATAGTCTCTTTGTTGATTGATAATCGAGATGTAGTTACATTGCGCGCGGGTGAGGCTCTCACTGTGGGCTCTAATGCACTTAAAGTTCTAGCGATTGATTCTGATACGGTGGTCTTAGAGGCCGGTTTCTTACCGCAAGGACTGATGGTTTTACGATGAAAACGAAATTCATTAGTGCTTTTATTTTTTTGTGTCTTCCTGTTTTTTTGCATGCAGCTAAAATAGAGGCTCAGCCCGTCCTGACGCTTTATGGTCCTAATCAATCGATCGGTGATGTCGATTTTCGTTCAGTTCGTTTGGCGGAAATTGCTAGACTGGTTTCGAAATTGTCAGGTTATAACGTGGTAGCCAGTAGCAAGGTGGCGGATATTGAGGTCACTCTGTACTTGCGCAACACAACACTACCCTCGTTAGTGAGCAATTTATCCCGAGCAGCAGGACTTTGGTTTCGATTTGATCGAGACAGCAGAACTTATATTCTGATGAGTGAGGAAGAATTTCGCCATGACATTATTGTTGCGCGGGATGATAAAACGAGAGTTTTAACCTTAAAACATAATAATGTCGTCAGTGCTGCAAATGCAGTTCAAGCCTTGTTTGGTAGTCGTGTTCAGCTAGAAATTCCGGTAGAAGAGGCCCCTCCTATTGCATTGATTCCAAAAAATATCGGCTTGGTATCTGCTGCACGAACGAATGATGGACGCTTGAGTGGAACGCTGAGAAACTCTAACGATATTCGTTATAACAACGCTAATTCGGGTGGAGACTATGAATATAATGAACGAAACGGTAGGGGCGGTGCAGATTCACAACGTACGATTAAACAATTAGTTGCTGAAGCTGGTGTTAATAAATTGCGTGAGTTACAAACTCAGGAAGCATCTTCAAAGGTTAATCCAACAGGCGCGCCGATTTATGTGACCTATAATAATTTGCATAATCTTTTGATGGTGCGGACTGCAGATGAGGATGCATTGACAGCCATTGATCAGTTGGTTGCAAGTATTGATCTACCTTCGAAGCAAGTTTTGCTAGAAATGCAGATTTTAGAGTTAGGTGCTGGAGACGATTTTCAGTCTTCTTTGAGCGTTGCATTTAGTGATGGGAAAAGTGCATTTTCAATGGGAACTCGTGGTGATGGTGTAAGTAGTTCGCCTTCTAACTTTAGTTATGCATTTTTGAATGAACAATGGAAAGTTAAGCTAAATCTATTGCAAAGCCAGAATAAGGTAAAAGTAATTTCAACGCCATCTTTGCTGAGTATTAATAATCAGCCTGCAAGATTGTTTATTGGTGAAGAGGCGATACTCACAACAGGCATCAGTTCTGATGCTGTAAGTAATAACAGCCAAACAAATACAAAAACTGTTGTACAAACAGAGAAAAGAGATATAGGTCAGACGTTAACTATTTTGCCGAGGATTAATGCGGATCGAAGTGTCGCATTAACAATTGATCAAGAGGTTTCTAATGTCATTAAGGGAGGGGCTAGCCTACCGATTACCTTAGATAATCGCGTTGTTGAGTGGCCTATTGATACGGTTTCAAATGCAACATCCCAACTCACAGTCTTAGCGCAAAATGGACGCTCAATTATTATTGGGGGTCTTACCCGTTCAAGTACCAGCCGCAGAGCCGACAAAGTACCACTGTTGGGTGATATTCCGGTTTTAGGGCACTTATTCCGTGATACAAAAAATACGACGACCGAAAAGCAAATGGTTTTGATTATCACGCCACGTGTTATGGATGTTGATGGCTTAAATTCGGGAGATGCAGATTTTGAAAATAAGCTGGCAACTAAAACTAGCGAAGTGATGCGACAGTCGTCGGTACAAAACCAGCCGGATCTAAATAATATTATCGCCCCGTTCCGAGAGCCTGTTTTGACGCTGCCGGCGCCGGTGACGGTAACTGTACCAACTCAGACTCAGTCTCAAGTTCAAACCATTGTCGTTAAAGTACCTGCAGAGAAAAAATATCCTCCTGTTGTGGCTCCCTTGCCAAAAGTACAAGCTGAACCCGTTGTAACTCGCCCTATTTTTACAACGATTGATAATGAATAAGAGTCTGAATTTAGACTCTTTACTTTTGGTTTAATCGTCTCTTTTGCGTCTAACTCACATCAAACTGGCAGGGTTTAAATCTTTCGTCGATCCAACGACGATCCCTGTGCCTGGCAATTTAGTTGCTGTTTGCGGCCCGAATGGTTGCGGTAAGTCGAATGTGATCGACGCCGTACGTTGGGTGCTGGGCGAGTCTTCCGCCAAGCAATTGCGTGGCGAATCGATGCAGGATGTGATTTTTAACGGCTCGACCACGCGCAAGGCGGTGAGCCGTTCTGCGGTTGAACTGGTGTTTGACAATCATGCGGGCTTGGCCGCAGGCGCGTGGAGTAGCTACGCCGAAATCAGTATCAAGCGAGTGCTGACTCGGCAAGGCGACTCATCTTATTTCATCAATCATCAAACAGTGCGCCGCCGCGATATTACCGATTTATTTCTCGGTACTGGGGTAGGCAAGTCGGGCTACGCGATTATTGAGCAGGGCATGATTAGCCGAATCATCGAAGCCAAACCCGAAGAATTACGTCATTTTCTCGAAGAAGCCGCCGGCGTTTCCAAATACAAAGACCGTCGCCGCGAAACTGAGCATCGCATCGCTGATACGCGCGACAATCTTTCCCGAGTCGCCGATATTCAACTTGAGCTGCAAGGGCAGATTGATAAGCTCAGCAGCCAAGCAGGTGTAGCGCAGCAATATCAGGCCTTGCAGCAGCAAATCAGCGAAAAAGAGCAGATCTTGGCATTGCAACGCAAGCTCGATGCAAGTCAAGCTTTTGAAACCGAGAAATTAAATCTATTGCAGGCACAAACGACGCTCGATGCCGCTTTGGCTGGCGTTCGTGAGTCAGAGTCGCAATTAGAAGTGCTGCGTGAAACGCATTTTATTGCAAGTGATGCACTGCATGCCGCGCAAGGCGAGCTGTACGCGGCCAATGCTGAGGTGGCACGGATGGAGCAAACGCTGCTGCATTTAAAGCAAAGCCGCGAGCGATTGTCGGTGCAATTGAGCCTGTGCGAGCAAGATGGACAAAAACTGAACACCTCTAAAGTTCAAATTGCAGCTGATTTGGCGCATAGCGCAGCGCAGCTAGAAGAGCTAAGTTTTGCGTTGGAAGAAGCCAATCTCAAAGTAGAAGAGACAAGTTTGGCACTACCCGAGCAAGAGCAGGCCCTGCATCACGTTGATGCGGCATGGCAGGCCTTGCGTGAACAGCTCAGTGAACTGGCTCATGGGCAAAAACTTCTCGAGCAGCAAAGGCAATTTGCGTCGCGCAATTGCCAGTCTTTGCTCAATCGACGAACTCAGTTGAATGTCGAACTGCTGCGACTTATACCATCAACTCAAAATATTGATTTGCCTGAGCAAATCGCGCAGGCTCAGTTTGAACTGGCCGAGCTGGAAATGCAGCATGAAGAGTGTAACGTAGAACAATTGGATTGCAAGCAACAGCTGGATTCTAGTCGGCAGTTTATGCAATTGCTTCACACTGAATTGGTGCAGCTCGAGGCGCGCGAAAGTGCTTTGCTTGAAGTGTTGTCAAATGTTGAAAATACGAATGAATTGCAGGCTTGGCTGGTGGCTGAGGATTTAGCTAATGCATCTAAAATTATCGAGAGTATCCACGTAGAAGCCGGATGGGAATTGGCGGTAGAGGCAATACTGGGGCAACGATTGCAGGGTTGGCTGGCTAAGGCACCGCAGTCTACGCCACCTAGCCAAGTTTTTATTGCCAGCGACGCAGGCCGCCATTCGCCGCAAGTGCGTGAAAATAGTCTGTTAACAAAAATCATCAATACTGCGCCAGAGTTGTTGCTGAGCCTGCAGGATATTTTGGGTGCGGTGATTTGTGTTGACGATGTGGCGCAACTTTTGCAAAAGCAAGACCAGCTCGCAGAGGGTATATCTCTAGTCAGCAAGCAAGGCCATATCGCAACGAGAAATACCCTGTATTACTTTGCAGGGCAAAGTAGCGAAGGCGGTCGTTTAGCGCGGCAAGCAGAATTGCGTAGTATTCAAAGTCAACTACTGAAATTGCACCCGCGCTATGCGCAAGCGAAAGAGATGCAGCTTGTGCAAGAGCAACGGTACACGGATGTTCAGCAGCAATTACAAGTTTTGCAAGGTCAATTGTTGCAGCGCAAACAGGTTTTGCAGCAATGCGAAAATCAATACGAACGGCAGCAAGAGATGGCGCAACAAGCTGCTGCACGTCACACCGCAATGAGTGCCGAGCTGGCAGAAATTGAGCTGCAAAATGCCGAGGAAACGTTGCTGCTTGAGCAATTGACCTGGCAAATGAATGAGCAGCAACAGCGTGCTGCGGATTTGCAAGAAGAAGAATTCAATACGCGCACAGCGCGTGAAGGTTTGCAGCAATCGCAAAGCCAGCATAGCTTGCAGCTACGCCAAATGGAGCGTTCGGCGCAGGTGGCGGCATTCGCTTTGCAGAGTATGGAACAAAAGATTCGCAGTTTGCAGCAGCGCCAGCAAGAAAATCAAAGCTTGCTGAGTCAGCAAGAGGAACGATTGGTATTGTTGCAGTTGGAGCGCGAGTCTCTGACTGAGCCTGATTTTGACGATCAATTTCAAGCGGCAATTGGCGTACGCGCAGAAAAAGAGCGTTTGTTGGCCGCTGCGCGCGATGCACTTAATCTGTTTGCACAGACGCTGCGTGAGCAAGAGGCCAGCAAACAGGCTGCCGAGCATGGCTTGGAAACTCAGCGAGAAGTGGTCAATCAAACACGACTCCTAGAGCAAGAGGCAAGACTCAATTTAGAGCGCTTTACTATCGAATTGCTTGAAATGGCGGTGGATGAGGCGGCAATTTTGCCCTTGCTGGGCCACAGCGTGAAGGCGCTGCTCGCTGAGATCGCTCGTTTGAATCAGCAACTCGCTAGTTTGGGGCCGGTCAACTTAGCTGCAATGCAAGAGCTTGCCGCCAGCCAAGAGCGGCAGACTTATTTGAATGCGCAGGCTACCGATTTAGAGCTGGCGATGTCGACATTGGCGTCGGCGATTGCACGGATTGACAAAGAAACACGACATTTATTGCAAACAACATACGACACGGTGAATGCCAATTTGCAGGAATTGTTTCCGGCCTTGTTCGGCGGTGGTCATGCCGAGTTGATTTTAACAGGCGACGAGATTTTGGATGCAGGAATGAGCATCATGGCGCAGCCGCCAGGTAAGAAAAATGCAACCATTCACCTTTTGTCAGGCGGCGAAAAAGCACTGACAGCATTAAGTCTGGTATTCTCTCTCTTTAAGCTCAATCCGGCACCATTTTGCCTATTGGATGAGGTCGATGCGCCACTTGATGATGCCAATACGCTGCGTTTTTGCGAATTAGTGAAGAAAATGGCGCAAAACACGCAATTTTTGTACATTAGTCACAGCAAACTCACGATGGAAATGGCGCAGCAATTGGTCGGTGTGACAATGCAAGAGCAAGGCGTTTCGCGGATTGTGGCGGTCGATATTGAGCAAGCGCTGAAAATGCGCGAGCCTGAGCTGATTTAGGTTGAGCTGCAAACTGGACTGCCAAAGCTAAACTGCGCTGCTGTATGAATAAATACAGTTTTCGGTCACTTGGCTTTGTCATAAAATGTGCACCGGTATTAATGGTACTTTGCCTGTTTCTAGGCGGGGTACAAAATATAATTAACGCGTAAATGATTACGCTTTTGTTGAGACATAGATAAAACAATGACTGAGTTCCATATTTATTCCTTAGTCGGTGCAGGTGGCTTTGTGGCTGCCGTGTATGGATTCAATTGGTGGCAAGAATACCGCTATCGCAAACAGGCAAATAAAGCCTTTGCTCGCAATCAGCCTGATGCTTTGTTGAATACACCTAAAAATATGGTGCGCAAAGGTGATGGCCAGCGTTTAGAGCCGATTTTAGAGTCGACTGCAGCGGCAGAAACCACTGCGCAATATGATGAAAGTCGCTTTGATCAAGCCGAATATGATGTACCTGTTTTGAATGACGTGAGTTTACAAGCGACGGATCACAATCCCCTCAATGATGATATGCCGGACGATATGCCCGACATGCCGCCTGCGTATCGCTCAACGTATACGCCTAAGATCATTGAAGACGATGCGCCTGCATTCAATACTGAGCCAGAGTATGCCGCTCCTATTGCCCATTCTGCGATTGAACCGACAATTAAATCTACATCCTTGCAGGCCGATGTGGCTGATGAGCTGGTATTAGCGGGAAGCTTACTAGACCCGTCGCTCGACTTTATCGCTGAGCTACACGCGCCAAATGCGATTTCGGCGGCGGATATTCCGCCATTTCCAGCCAATAAACGCATGCAAGTTTTGGGTTTAAATCAAAATAAACAATGGGAAATGCTCAATAGCACCACGCGCGGTCGCTTTAAAGAGCTGCGCATTGGCTTGCAAATGGCCGATCGTCAAGGCGCTTTATCTGCAGAAAACTTAAATGCATTTTGCATGGGCGTGCAGCAATTTAGTGATGATTTGGATGCGTCAGTTACGTTTCCACAAAAATCGGCCAAGCTCAACTTGGCAAAAGAGTTGGATGAATTTTGTGCCTCAGTCGATGTGTTGATTGGCATGAATATTCCGGCTGGCGCACGGCCATTGCCGATGGAGAAAGTACGTCTTCTAGCTGAGCAAGCTGGCATGGTGCGTAATCATGCGGATGGCACTTTCCAATATCGCAGTGATTCAGGTAAAACACTGTTTGTGCTCGCTAATCAAGATCAAAGCCCGTTGATGTCGACCTCGCAAGGGTTGACTTTATTATTTGATGTGCCACGTGTTGCGGGTGGTTTGGCGGTGTTTGATTATCTGGCAGACTTTGCGCAAAACTTGGCCGCCGCGCTGCATTGCGAGTTGGTGGACGACAACTATAAGCCACTCAATGCGGCTAGCTTGGCCAATATTCGTAAGCAGCTAGCAGGGCTTTATGCCGATATGGACGACCGTGGTATTGCGCCAGGTTCAGTCGCTGCACTACGTTTATTTGCTTAAGTCATTCAATTGCATCATTAGAAACACGCAGCGCCGCTCATAAGAAGCGGCGTTTGTTATTGGAAGAATAAAATGTCAGATTTAACCTCGCATGCTAAAGCGTTGCGCAGCACACTGAACCGTTACGCCCATGAATACTATGTGCTTGATGCCCCGAGTGTGCCGGATGCAGAATACGACCGCTTGTTCCAAGAATTGCAGGCGATTGAATTGGCACATCCTGAGCTGAAAACTGCCGATTCGCCGACGTTGCGCGTCGGTGGTACGCCTTTGCCACAATTTTCTCCGGTAACGCATGTCATTCCAATGCTATCAATTCGCACCGAAACCGATGTGTCAGAGCAAGGCGCTTTAGCGTTTGATGTGAGCGTGCGAAAAGAGTTGGAATTAACTTCGATCGATCCGGCGATTGAATACGCGGCCGAGCTGAAATTCGATGGTTTGGCGATTAGCTTGCGCTATGAAGATGGCGTGCTGGTGCTGGCGGCGACGCGCGGCGACGGCGCAACAGGTGAGGATGTGACGCAAAATATTCGCACGATTAAGCAGATTCCGCTGCGTTTAATTTCCCCCTTTGAAAAAGGGGGGCTAGGGGAGAATTCTGCGCAGACAGGAATTCCTAAAGTCCTCGAAGTGTGCGGCGAAGTGTATATGCGCCGTGATGACTTTGAAAAACTCAATGCCCGCCAGCGCGAGCTGGGTGAAAAAACGTTCGTGAATCCTCGCAATACTGCTGCGGGCGCAGTGCGGCAGCTTGATCCTAAAATCGCCGCTGAGCGACCACTCTCTTTCTATGGGTATGGGCTTGGCGCGATTGAAGGCTGGAATCTGCAGCCCGATACGCATCGTGGCATCTTGGATGCTTTGGCTGAGTTCGGTTTCCCCGTTTGCGATATTCGTGAAGTGGTGAGCGGCGGAGCGGGTTTGGTCGCCTATCACGCTCGTGTCGCCGCTTTACGCGATGGCTTGCCATTTGATATCGACGGTGTTGTATACAAGGTGAATCGCCTAGATTTGCAGCGCGAACTAGGATTTAGGACGCGCGAACCGCGCTGGGCCGTCGCGCATAAATATCCGGCGCAAGAAGCTTTGACCGTTGTCGAGGCAATTGACATCCAAGTCGGCCGTACCGGCGCACTCACGCCGGTCGCGCGGCTTGCGCCGGTGTTTGTCGGTGGCGTGACGGTGACCAATGCCACCTTGCACAATCAAGATGAAATTGAGCGCAAAGACATTCGCTTGGGCGATACCGTCGTGGTGCGCCGCGCCGGTGATGTGATTCCCGAAGTGGTGGCGGTGGTGTTGGAAAAACGGCCAATGATAGAGGTATCGGGTTCTGACCTATTTGATGTAAAGCATACTGAGCAATACACGCCCTATCGCCTGCCAGAGCAATGCCCCGTCTGTGGCTCGCACGCGGTGCGGGAAGTGGGCGAGGCGGTGACACGCTGTACGGGTGGCTTGATATGCGCTGCGCAGCGTAAAGAAGCGGTGCGGCAGTTTGCTTCGCGCCGCATGATGGATATTGATGGCTTGGGGGAGCGCTATATCGATAACTTGGTCGATTTGGGCTATGTGAATAGCTTGGCCGACTTGTATCGCCTGACGCTGGATGATTTTTTAGAAATGAAGCGGCGTGCCGATGATCGCGATGGCGTAACGCCAGAAAGTGTTAAAGCTGGCCAAGTGACAACCAAATGGGCAGAAAACCTGTTGGCTGGGATTGAAGCCAGTAAGCAGCCGCAACTGGCGCGATTTCTGTTTGCGCTCGGTATACGGCACGTCGGCGAATCGACTGCGAAAACATTGGTGGAGTGGCTGGGTAGCCTAGAGCGAATTCGCCACGCACCCGCGCCGCTACTGCGCTTATTGCCGGATATTGGCAGTACAGTTGCAAGTTCATTGGCCGAGTTTTTGGCTGAGCCGCACAAT
>CAUPHX010000073.1:0-10894 GCA_963511125.1 uncultured Deefgea sp.
ATGAGAAAGGGGTTGCCTTGCGTGGCTTTGATCCGATTTCTTATTTCAGCGGTAAAGCGCCTGTGATGGGGAGCGACTCGAATCAGTTTTTCTTTGAGGGGGCGACGTATTGGTTTGCTTCATCAGAAAACTTAGCCAAATTTAAAGCAAATCCAAGCCAATACGCACCTAAATTTGGCGCATTTTGCGCGCTGGGCGTGGCGAAAGAGAAAAAACTCGATAGCGACCCAACGGCTTGGCGTATTGTCGATGGCTATTTATTTGTGCTGCAAAATAAAGACGTACAGAAAAATTGGCAAGTCGATGTGTCTGGTAATTTGAAATCAGCCACGGTGGCATGGAATACCATCAAGAATATCGCACCCAAAGGCTTGTAATTTGCGGCTTGATGCCAATCATCTATTGATCTTTGATTGATTGGCTGCGACCCATGCAATGGCACTATCGTTTGGCTGAAGCGGCTGATTTACCTCAGATTGTCGCCATTTACAACAGCACCGTCGCTTCTCGGCAGGTGACTGCCGATACTGAACCTGTTTCGGTAGAAAGTCGGCAAGCATGGTTTGCTGCTCATCAGCGGCCAGATCGGCCGTTGTGGGTTGTCGAGCAGGCCGGTGCAATCGTTGGCTGGCTGTCTTTTTCCAGTTTCTATGGCCGTCCGGCCTATCAAAGTACCGCTGAAATCAGTATTTACCTTGCCGAATCGGTACGTGGACAAGGATTAGGGCTGTTTTTACTTCAGTCTGCAATTAACTATGCCCCTAGTATTGCTCTGCATACCTTGCTGGGATTTGTCTTTGGGCACAATACCCCTAGTGTTAGATTGTTTGAACGGGTCGGCTTTGCGACTTGGGGGCATTTGCCAGGCGTGGCTCAGCTCGATGGGATTGAGCGAGATTTGCTGATCTTAGGTTTGCGAATTAATTCTGCTGACTCGTGAGTGTGTGTTGTGTTTGTTGGCGTAGCGCAATCAATTCGCTGATTGGGCAGGCATCGGGTGCCGCTTCTAATTGGGCCCAGCGTTCGGCCAGACTCTCTGCGCCAATTTGCAGTGCGATGCCTTTGGCGCTATGCGCATGCCGAATGGCATTTTCGCGTGCACTTTGCTGCATTGCTTCAGAGAAACTATTTTCCAACTCTTCAATCCGCTTTAGGCCTTTTTGGCATAAAGGCCAGAAACGCTCTGCCGTAAATCCAAGCCGTTGCATTGCTTTTGCAGCATCTAGTAGCGCTTTGGTTTGAGTCGAGCTGGCTTTGACCTCGGTAGGCGTTTCCTGATTCAGTAACGCGATGATTTCATCAATCGTAAATGGTTTATGCAAATGGCCTGTGAAAGCACTAAAGCCAGGCTTTGTTTGCAGCTCGGATAAGGGGCTGGCTGAAACGAGGTAAATCGGCTTTTTCCAGCCTTGTTCACGCAATTGTCCAGCAGCATCCATGCCATTCATTTCCGGCATTTGGTAGTCCATGATGATGTCGTCAATATGGGGGTTTTGCTGCGCCTGTTGTATCCCTTCCAGCCCGTTACCCGCTTGCAAGGTTTGTGCGCCAAAATCATGCAAGATTTCGCAAATCATTTCACGGTTTATCGCTTGATCTTCCACGACCAGAACTAGCTTTTTGGCGAGCGCTTTGTTGTTTGTTTGGGCTTGAGTCGCCTCCACAGTCGCCGCAGCAGGCTGGGTGCTTGCTATCAAAGATTGCACATTGACGATGAATTCACTGCCCCTATTTTCTTGGCTGGTAAATTGAATATCACCGTGCATCAAGCGGGCATAATCACGACTTAGCGCCAGTCCTAAGCCAGTTCCGCCCGCATTTTTCCCCGATTCGCTTTGTTCAAAAGGAGAGAATATACGTGCTTGGTCTGCCGCGTTGATACCACATCCAGTATCACGGACGATGGCGTAGACTTGATAGTACTCGGGAAACATTTCGCCATAAAAAGTCACGCTCACCTTGCCTGTGTCGGTGAACTTCAGACTATTGCAGATCAGATTAATCATAATTTGCCGAAACTTTCCAGCATCTAAAATAACATTTTCTGGTAAATCGGTAGCGAGGTGGATTTTAAAATCGATTGATTTGGCTTGTGCCATCATCTCAAACATCTTTTCCAGCTCTTGTTTGAATTGATTGAAGTTGAGCACTTCATTCATCAGGTAGAGTTTGTCTTGTGCCGATTTAGAAAGATCGAGGACGTTATTTAATAATCGCAGTAGATGTGCACCACTTGTGGCGATATGGCTGATCTCACGTTGATCTTCAGCGGCTAAAGATTTGCGAGAAAGTCGATCGGTATAGCCCAATATGGAGGTCAGTGGCGTACGAATTTCATGGCTAATATGCGCCAAAAATCGACTTTTTGCTTCATTGGCCACATCCGCTTGTTGCCGTGCTTCTTGCAAAGAAATGGCCGTATCGGTCAGCGCTTGGCGGCTCTTTTCTGAGCGCCACAGCGCATACAATCCCAAGGCGGCAAAAATAAACAGCAGCAAAGTCTGCAGTGAGGCCAAGATAATTCTGAGTTCACCCCAATGGCGAATGTCTTTGCGATTATCATCGACTTCTTTGGCGTCGTGAGTGCGCGCCTCTTGAATCAGTAGATTGACATAAGGTTCTAGCGCAATGGTTTGTTGTTTGAATGCTTGCCAGTCTTGAGTGGAAATAGGGCTTTTTTCAAGTGTTTTTGCGCCATCTTGAATGTAACGAATCAGTGGTGCAATGAGTGGTTGACTGAGGTCGGGGTGTTGAAATAATGGGGCAGCTTCGATTTCGCCGACGGCAAAGCTATGAATTCGGCCGTAAAAAATATCAAAGCGTAGTTGGATGGGGTCGAGTTCTGCTGGACTGCCATGCTGAACGACTTCTCGAAGGCGTTGGTATTCGTTGTTAAGTTGAAAAAATTGCCATAACTGATTATCAATGCCACTTTCGCTAGCGTAATTGAGGGCTTTTTGCTGTTTGAGTTCGAAGTGAACCATCACGCTAAAATTCGTTAGCAAGATAATGCAAATCGCCGCAAAGATAATTCTAAATTGAGTCATGCTAAAGCTTATTCAGCCGCAATACTGCGCAATTGCCAGCTACAACGACGGTAGTAATCCGTTTTACGTATTTCTTCATGTTCGTGAAAAGGGTAAACAACAAAGAGTGGGCCTTTTTCACGAACCGACATCGGTTTGCCATTGAGTAAACGTGCGACGATCACATCATATTCCACAGCATCACTCACAGGAATGCTAATGGTGTAGTCATTCAGCGCGACGAGTCGGATATTACCTGAGCGAATTCCTGCTAATTTCAATACGTCGCGCAGTAGTGGACCTTCAAATTTTTTGGGTTCTGGGTACCACGGTGTTTGCAGCGTCATGCTTTTCTGCGGTAGTTTGGCCAACATGGCATCACTGAGTTGCACCTCGTTCGTAGCCGGCTTACCAGTTACCGTAAGGATGGTTTTGTTACTGACCTCCGCCAAAGCGAACGCACTCACGGCGGTAAAACAGAAACTCAATAGCAAAGTGCGTAGCATGGCTGTGCTCAGTTAAAATTTAACTTTTAAATTGTAACGTGAATATCATTTATTTGTGATGAATTACTATTTTTTCACGTCATCGCGGCAGATACTCGGTCAGTTTAGCGCAGAAAACGTAAACCCAGTATGCAGTTTGAGCATATTGGGCTTACGCAATATGGCGCTTCACATCATCAATTACAGAACTGAAAAAGCGACCATGCCAACCGCGGCGCCTGTGGTGCCGAGTATCGTTTCCATTACTGACCAAGTTTTAAGCGTCTGCATTTCATTGGCGCCAGTAAACTTACCAAATAGCCAAAAGCCAGAATCATTGACATGACTCAGGACAATCGAGCCACCGGCAATACAAATCGACAAAGCAGCCAGTTGCGCACCAGAAAACCCAGCTAACTCAATCACGGGTAAGACCAAGCCAACGGTGGTTAAACACGCTACGGTGGCCGAGCCTTGAATCACGCGAACTGCTGCGGCGAGTACAAAACACGCAATGGCGATCGGTAAACCTGCGCCAATTAAGGCATTACCCAGTGCTGGGCCTACACCTGAATCGACGAGGACTTGTTTAAATACCCCACCTGCACCCGTTACCAGCAAAATAATCCCCGCTGGTTGTAGTGCGGCACTACAAATTTCCATGATTTTTTCTTTACTCATGCCACGCGGAATCGCCAGCCCATAAATGGCCAACAAGCACGCCAACAAAATCGCAGTGAATGGATGACCGATCAGTTGTAACCATTGAAACGCAGTACTGCTTGGATCGACAAAACGGGCGACGATGGTTTTGAGGCCGACCAGCAAAAGCGGGAACAACATCAGCGATAAACTAAAAGCAAATGAAGGCATTTGCCCCAAGGTCGGTTCACTGACATCGCTGGGTAGTGGGAGATGGACGTGTTTACTAATGAAATTACCATATATAGGGCCGGCTAAAATCATCCCCGGAATGGCCGCAGCCAGCCCGAGTAAAATCATCCAGCCGAAATCAGCATTCATTTGTGACGCTAACAACATTGCTGTTGGGCCTGGCAGTAAAAATGCAGCAGAGGCTGCGACACCTGCAAATAAAGGAATCGCCAGTTTGATGACATTGCCACCGGTACGACGAGCCACCGCAAACACCACACCAATCAACAATACAATCGCCACGTCAAAAAACAGCGGTAGCGTGCAAATTAAACCGGCAATACCCAGTGCGTAGTTGGCGCGGCTGTGGCCGAATTTATCGAGTAATTGAATGGCGATTTGATCGAGCGCGCCTGTTTCATGCAAGATTTTGCCAAACATCGCGCCAAGGGCGACCACAATCGCTAAAAATCCCAAGGTGCCGCCCATGCCTTTTTGCATGGTGTCAGCGATTTTATCCACCGGCATGCCTGAGAAAATACCGGCGCCAATTGACACAATCATCAGCGCCACAAAAGCGTGTAAACGCGCTTTCATGACTAAAAATAACAGCAATAGCACCGAACCCAGCGCGGTGAAGATCAGTGTGAGCGTTTCTAGCATCTGGACTTCCATTCAGAGTCGCGCTGGCTTGGCAGTGTCGATGATTGCATTGAGCAGCTAGGCAATGTCAATTGTGATCCCTTGCATCGTCATCTCTGCGAGGGTTGTGGCCTCGTGTTGGAGTGCGGTTGTTTTTTACAAGGAAGGAGTCGGCGCTTTATGGGGCGTGCGCTGCGCCACAGACTGGGCAACTTGGGTCTTGCTTGTATTTCATTTCACGCCAACGCGAGTTGCGCGCATCAAAAAGTTGCAAGCGGCCAATCAATGTTTCGCCCACTCCCATAATGACTTTTAGCGTTTCTGCCGCTTGGGCTGCGCCAATAATACCCACCAAAGGCGCAAAAACACCAAAAGTCGCGCAGGGGCCATCGTTGGCTTAACCTTCTTCTTCAAACAAGCAGTGATGGCACGGCGCGCCTTCGATGCGGCTGTCAAACACGCTGAGTTGCCCGTCAAAACGCACCGCTGCGCCCGATACCAAAGGCGTTTTACTGGCGACGCAGGCGCGATTAACCGCGTGGCGGGTGGCAAAATTATCGCAGCAATCGACGACGACATCGGCAGCGCTGACGAGCGCAAGCAAGCGATCACCACTGGCGCGTTCTGCCAATGGGTGAATTTCAATCTGGCTATTGAGTTGCTGCAAAGTGAGTGCAGCCGATTGCGCTTTGTTTTGTCCGACGCGATTTTCAGTATGCACAATTTGGCGTTGCAAATTGGTGAGATCGACGTCGTCATCGTCAACAATGGTCAGTGTGCCAATGCCTGCGCTGGCTAAATACAGCGCCACTGGCGAGCCTAAGCCGCCAGCACCGATGATGAGTACATGGGCATTACACAGCGCGGTTTGGCCTTCGATGCCAATTTCGTCGAGCAAGACATGGCGACTGTAGCGCAGCAGGGCCGCATCATCGAGGTCAATTTGAGCAGTTCGGGTCGGGCAGAAAGTCATGGCTCAAGACGCTAAAGCAAAGAAGCGCTAATTATAGCGCGCAGACATGGGTATGAGGTTTGTGTATTGTCAGAACGGCGGTAAATATAAAAATTACGATGTATATTGCTTTAGGCTTTTTAAAATATTGGCTTGATTGATATACCCGTCTTATAAGTAACGACGTAGTTCTTCTGGGGTATCGTCATGATCGCCGTGTGAGTGCTTATCCCACAATTTGACATAAACATCACGGCTTTTGATGTTGTGTTCAGGAATATTAAGATTATCGCATTGCACCTCTTCACAATAGTGAGCCAGCGCGCGTTTGATTTTTTGCAGGATATGATTATCGAGATGAAATCCAGCATCCATCAAGACGGTTTCGAGCTTGAGCAGGGTGTGCTCACTGACGCTGTATTGCACCGAAACACGGTGCTCACTCGGATAGGCTTGCACGGTCACGCCCACAAAACGCCCTAGTAAACGCGCCGCTTGCACCGCTTGATCTGTCGGCAGTGCACTGAACACGATGTCACGATGTTGAAGCTTAAGGTCAGAATGGGATTTCATGATTGAGCCTATCGATAAGTCTTATCGTAGGTATAGATTAGTCTTTTTTTTTGTAAAATGCACGTCGATTATTAGGCTCTGTTGACGTGTGTTTTGCGGGCCGCGTTTGCGCGGAATTTGAACTGCGGGCAGAAAAAAACCGCTCGTTTTAAGTAGCGGTTTGTAGCGATGACACGCAATTAACTATTGGGTTGGTACACGACCACTTTCATGCCCGGCACTAAGTTTTGTCGATTCCATTTTTTGAGGTCATCAAGGTCAACGTCATACTTTTTTGCAATCAAACTATAGGTATCGCCACGCTTGGCGACGTATTTCGTTGCTGCAGATTTTTTTCCATTTTTAGCGATGGCTTTACCTGGGATGCTGAGGGTATCGCCAACCGCAAGGTGATTCGATTTTTGCCCGTTGATGGATTTAAGCTGCGCCACCGTGAGGCCGTAGCGATTGGCGATATTAAATAAGGTATCGCCCTTAGCCACCTTGTGTTCACCCGCTGCCGCTGATTTGGCAAGGACAGGCTGTGCTTTGGGCGCGTCATTGGCGCCTGTATCAATCACGTCGGATTCGCGATTTTTATGCAGTGCAAGTAATGTTTGCCGTTCAGAAATATCCAAGCCCGGCACTTTCGGCACTAAGATGGTTTGCCCGCGCGCGATGCTGTCTTTGTTGGCGATATCGTTAATATCGCGTAGCTCGGCAGGGGCAATCCCAAAGGTATTGGCTAGCTCATCAAATCGCTCGCCCGATTTGGTCACATAGGGTTGCCAATTAAGGAGTGGCTCACTGTATTGCGCCAAATTGCGCTCGAAAGTCGCTTTTTTGCTGACGGGCAACACCATGTGGCGGTCGTCTTTGTGTGCGATCACTGGGCGAATAAAGCCTGGATTGAGGCGAAGCAATTCATCGACGCTAATTTCAGCGAGCTTGGCCGCCACCGACACATCCATGTGTTTACCGGTTTGCAAAGTCGTGAAATAGGCTTGGTTACTCATCGGCGTTAAGGTCACCCCGTAGGCTTCGGGGTCGGCGATAATATTGCGAATTGCGAGCAATTTCGGAACGTAATTGCGTGTTTCATCTGGCATTCTGAGGTCGATATACGCGGTAGATAGTCCCGCGGCGGTGTTTTTAGCCACAGCGCGTTTGACGGCATTTTCACCCCAGTTGTACGAAGCCAAAGCCAGTTGCCAGTCATCAAACATGCCATGGATATCTTGCAAATAAGACAGCGCTGCGCCTGTTGCCGCCACCACATCACGGCGGCCGTCATACCACCACGTTCGCTCCAAGCCATAGCGTTTACCGGTGTCGGGAATAAACTGCCACATGCCCGCAGCTTTGGCGTGCGATTCGGCGCGTGGATTGTAGGCCGATTCAATCATGGGCAGCAGTGCGAATTCCATCGGCATGCCACGTTTTTCGACTTCTTCGACGACAAAATGCAGGTAGGGGTTGCTGCGATTGATGATTCGATTCAAATAATCAGGGCGGCTAGCGTAGTAGTTTTCCCATTTGCTCACCAGTGGGCTATCAATATCGGGAATCACAAACCCTTTTCGCACGCGCGCCCACAGGTCTTTTTCCATTTGTATCGAGATGCCGTTGCCAAACAACGCGTCCATTACTTTGGCGGTGTCGGCATCAATCGAGCCTGATGGGTTAGTGAGGTTGTAATCGAGACGGATCTTGGCGGGATCTGCGGCAAAAAGTGAAGCCGATAAACAAGCAGAGAGGATGAGCGCAGGCAATTGCAGCTTCATGAGCCGTGTCCCATTAAATATGAAATGAATCTCTTGATACTAATGGCCGCTTTCATGCTATGTCAACGCGTTAGCGGGGATTATTTGATTAACGGAAAGAATCTTTCCATTGTCTGAGTGCAGTAAAACAATCTAAAGCGGTTGTTATGTCTGCGGCATGTTGCGCTACGCGCTCAAAAAAGGCTTGCTCGTGGATTCGTAAGTAAGGATTGCTTGCGAGTTCGAGGGCGATATTGCTGGGTAAAGTTGGTAAATTTCGGGAACGTTTTTCACTTTCGATAGCCTGACGTTGTAGGGTGGCAGCGTGGTTAGGATCGACGGCGAGTGCAAAGCGCAAGTTACTCAGCGTATATTCGTGTGTACAGCAGACCAAGGTTTCCGATGGTAGAGCGGCAAGGCGTTGTAAACTATTGAATAATTGCGCGTATGTGCCTTCAGACAGTCGACCGCAGCCACCCGCAAATAAGGTGTCACCGCAAAACACCGCGCCTGCGCCAAAGTAGCTGAGATGATCGAGCGTGTGGCCGGGCGTGGCGATAACTTGAAATGCCGCACCGAGTAAATGAATCGTTTCGTCGCCCGCCAAAACATGATTGACGTATTGAATGCCCGCTGGGCCATAAATAGGCAGATCTTGGTGCGCGAAAGCGGCCAGTCCATCTGTATGATCGTGATGATGATGCGTGATGAGGATGCCGGCCAGTTCACACTGGTGCTCAGCGAGCCAAGTTTTGAGTGGCTCAGCGGCTCCCGGATCAACCGCGACGACTTGCTGGTCGTTTTGCAGTAGCCAGATATAATTATCAGTAAAAATAGGAAGGCAGCTAATTTTGAGCATGTGCGATATGAATCCTGTGAGCCACTGTCATGAATGCTGAGTTTGATCATTTTGCCGCTTGGCTGGCGACTCCGCTAGGGCGATATGTCGCATTGAGCGAAGCGGCTTGGTTTGAGCGCGCGGCGGTCGATCTATTTGGCTACAAAGCCATCCAACTTGAACTACCGCAAATTGATTGTTTGCGTAGCAATCGTATGCCTTGGCATTTACAGGCTGGCGAGGCAGCAGGCACGCAATTAAAATGTACCGCGCATGAATTGCCGTTTGATGAGCAGAGTCTGGATTTAATTGCTTTACCGCATGTGTTGGATTTTTCGCCCGACCCGTATGCGGTCTTGCGGGAGTGCCAGCGCGCTTTACGGCCCGAAGGACGCTTGCTCATTACGGGGTTTAATCCATGGAGTTTATGGGGACTACGCCGCCTTAAGCCCAATCAAAATATGCCATGGAAAGGTAATTTTGTCGCGCTGCCTAAATTAAAAGATTGGCTCACCGAACTCGAATTACAGGCGGTGCATGACGCGCATTTATGCTATCGACCGCCTATTCAGCGGGCCGCTTGGTTAGAGAAAAGTCGTTTTTTTGATCAAGCGGGTGATCGTCTTTGGCCCGCAGGTGGCGGCGTGTATTGCCTTGAAGTTGTTAAACGCGTGCGGGGTATGAATGTGATTGAGCCGCAATGGCGTACCGTGGCGGTCAATCAAAATGCAGCGGTGGCCGTAGAAAAAATGCGCCAGCAAGCGGGCAAAGATCGGTGTAAATAATTGGGTGTATTGCCATCTAGCAATTGATAAAAAAGGGCTGGATGGCAATACCTACTAATGTTTTATTTAGTGCAAAGTTTGGCGGCGTCTTGCATTGATTTGATGATTTTGCTGCCGTCGTCACGGTTTTTAGTTTGAATTCGAATGTCGTAGCCACTGCCCAAATTGCCACCACCAAACGCAATTTTGACGTCTTCATCGCCCAAATCGACAAATTGCACCACGGTGAGATTAATAAAACGTTCTGTTTTGGCGTCGCTCGGTACTTTCCACGGGCAGAAAGTCGCCGCGAAACTGTGGCTAGCGGTTAAACTGAGCGCCACAATAAAACTCAAATTCATCGCAATATTGCGCATGGTTTAATCCGAAAGTGAATGAATGATGATTGAAATTTACACTGATGGTGCTTGTAAAGGCAATCCAGGCCCTGGCGGTTGGGGCGCGTATTTAAAATATGGCGAACACGAAAAAGAACTATTCGGTGGCGAAGCGCATACCACCAATAATCGCATGGAGTTGCTCGGCGTTATTTCAGCACTCGCCGCGTTAACGCGCACTTGTGAAGTGACGATTCACACCGATTCGCAATACGTTAAAAATGGCATTGAAACGTGGATTCACGGTTGGAAAAAAAACGGCTGGAAAACCGCCGCCAAACAACCCGTGAAGAACGAAGACTTGTGGAAAATGCTCGATGAACAAGTCGCACGGCATCAAGTGCAATGGCGCTGGGTGAAAGGCCACGCTGGCAATCCTGGCAATGAACGAGCGGATCAACTCGCCAATCGCGGCGTTGAGTCGCTCGCGTCTTAACGCGCGCGGAACTCAATCACATCCATACCCAACACGCCGAGCGACATACTTTGATGTAACGGCGTACTGCAGACCGTTTCACCTGCGGCTGCGCGGGCAATCAATAATGGCAAGAAATGCTCCGGTGTTGGGTGCGCACGGCGGGCATGCGGCAAATTGTTTTGC
>CAUPHX010000074.1:0-10874 GCA_963511125.1 uncultured Deefgea sp.
AGCTAGTCTTAATGCTTAAAGATGATGGCAAGGGACTCGATCTGGCGCGGATTCGTCAAAAAGGCTTGGATAAGGGGTTGATTAACTTTGATCAAGTCGTGTCAGATAATGATTTATGCCATTTGATTTTTGAACCCGGTTTCTCGACCGCTTCGACGGTGACTCAATTGTCCGGCCGTGGCATTGGCATGGACGTGGTGAAAAACGAAGTCAGTAACTTGGGCGGCAAGATCGATGTCTCGACGATTGCCGGCCAAAGCACGACGTTTGTGATTCATCTGCCCCTGACATTAGCGGTGGCGCAAGTATTGCTGGTGAAGGCCGGTGAGCGTTTGATTGCGATTCCGTCGGTGATGATCGAGCAAGTTCAAGAGTTGAAGTCGGATGCTTTGGCGAAAATTTACGAGAATCGCGAACAAGAGTGGATGGGGCAGCGCTATCGCTTCGGCTACTTGCCTCGCTTATTGGGCGATGTGACTGCGATTTCAGAGCAAAAACGCTATTCAACGGTGATTTTATTGCGCTCAGGCGCGGAGCGAATTGCGCTCCACGTTGACCAGTTGGTGAAAAATCAAGAGGTGGTGGTTAAGCCAATCGGCCCTCAATTAGCGCGGATTCCTGGTGTGGTTGGGGCTACGGTGCTCGGTACCGGTGAAATCGTCTTGATCATGAATCCATTGGCCTTGTTGGCACAATCCGCGCAAATTACCGCGCAAATGCAAACAGCAGAAACATCACATCAAGCGCAACCGACGATGCCAGAGCAATTGTCGACCGCGCCAGTGGTGATGGTGGTCGATGATTCACTGACGGTACGCAAGATTACCGGCCGCTTATTGGCGCGTGAAGGCTTCCAAGTCGTTACCGCTAAAGATGGTGTGGATGCCTTGCAGCAATTGCATGATGTGAAACCAGCGGTGATGTTGGTCGATATCGAAATGCCACGGATGGATGGTTTCGAGTTGACGCGAAATGTGCGCGTTGCCGACGACACCAAACATATTCCGATTATCATGATCACCTCGCGGACGGCTGAAAAGCACAAGAAATACGCGTTTGAACTGGGCGTGAATGGTTACTTGGGTAAACCGTATCAAGAAGATGAATTGCTGGGTCTGATTCGTCGTTTAGTCGCAGAGGCGGCAGCATCAGTGAAGTAACACGCAGTTGAAATAGACCTAATCAGTACAATAAAAAACCGCTCATCAGTGTGAGCGGTTTTTTATTGATGGGTATTTGCTCGTGGCTTTTTATTTATATGCTCTGCGACTAAATACCCTTACTCGTAATCAGGCAGGCCATACGCAGTAATAATAAAATCGTGCTGCGTAATATCCATCAAATCGGTAACAAAGGGTTGTAACTTCGCCACGCGCTCTGCGTCGAGCAAGTAGGATAATTTCATTTCTGGGTCGGGCTTGTCTTGCTCGGCGGCGAAGAGGCTATATAAAAATTCGACCGACACCGTGTCGGCCAAGGGCAGGTGGCCGATAAAGCCGCCTTCCATGTCTTTTTCCCAAACTTCAATGGCGCGAACGATTTTCATATAATTTCCTTATGGCGTACGGTCAGCACGAGCGCCGACTACAAATGAATTGCAGCGATTATACCTGTGCTGAGTACGGCAATGAGCAGCAATGCGCTTTCGCTGATTTCAATGCCCGCACCAAGGCAATCGCCTGTCACGCCACCGATCTTTGCTTTGAGCCATTGCCGATACGCGACTAACACCAAAGGCGCAGCCAGTAGTGCAGGGCTAATCCAAGCAGAGGCGGCAAGTAATACACTCCACCAAAACAGTGCGACCTTGCTGCTATTTTTCCATGCAAATTGCTCGGCCATGCCTGGCGCTAAAGCGGGCAATGTTTGCCAAGTAAACACACCGCTGCGCGCCCACGCTGGAATGAGTAGCAATGCCGCCCATTGTTGTTGGCGTACCAAAAGCATCAATAGAACGAGTTTGAGTAGGCACTGAATGATGAGCGACAGCACGGCAAAACTACCCAAGTGCGGATCTTTGAGTACCGCTAAAAATCGCGCTGGGTCGCGATGCGCCGCGCCGAGGCCATCGCTCATATCCGCCAGACCATCCAGATGCAGGCCGCCAGTAATCCAAGTCCAGATCGTTAAACAGAGAATCGCAGCAAGCCAAGGATCAAGTAGCGCACTGACGTAGGCAGCGCCGAGCAAGATCGCGCCAATCAGCACCCCAACAGCAGGAAACCAGCCGACCGACTTCGCGAGCAGCGTCGGCTCAAAATCATGGATTTGTGGTGTAGGAATTCGCGTTAGAAATTGCACTGCGAGAATCGGCTCGCGCCAGTCAAAGATCCGCTTCATGGCGTAGCGGGCAGTGTATTGCTGATGTCGAGCAGTATCGGCGGCCAGTTTTCATCCCACCACAACGTGACGCAACCCGCTGGCGCGAGCCAAAATTGGCTGTGGCGCGCAGCAGGCAAACCTAAAGCTGCAAGTAAAATTGCTTTGATTGTCCCTTGATGGGCAATCAAGACGCGGTGCTCAGCGTCGCCACTGGCAAACCAAACGTTGAGTGCAGTGTGGATGCGACTCGAAAATGCAGCCCAGCTTTCACCTTTGGGCAATGGATGCTGGTCGGGGTCTTGTTGCCACAAGTCCCAAGCAGTATGTTCTGCAACGGTCCATTCTGTCTTGGCTTTGCCGTCGATACTCCCTAAGTTCATTTCATTGAATCCACGTTCTAAATGCAGCGCTAAGCCCAAGGACATCGCCGCATCGAGCGCAAAATCGGCGCAACGCGCCAAGGTTGAGCTGGCCATGGCATCGACAGGGTGCGCTGATAATGCCGCCCAGCGGGTATCAAGCTGTTCACGGCCGAGGGTTGAAAGCGGCGGATTGCTTTGGCCAAAAATCGTTTCGTTAGCGCCCTCAGCCAAGCCATGGCGGATTAACGTGAGTCGAAATGCCATTACATCGCCCCCGCCGCAACGCCCGCTTCAGCAAAGGTCGCCATTTCCCGATGCAAAGTGAGTGCCGATTGAATGATTGGGAACGCTAGTGCCGCCCCACTGGCTTCACCTAACCTTAGGCCTAAATCAAGGATTGGCGTTAACTTCATCGCGGCCAAGGCGCTACGATGACCTTGTTCTTGCGACACATGGCTGGCAATGAGCCAATTGCCCACCGCCGGATTGGCGCGCACGGCGACGAGCGCCGCAGCGGTGGTGATAAAACCATCCAGCAAGATTGGAATACCCGCTTCGGCGGCCGCAGTGTAAAAGCCTGCCAGCGCGGCGATTTCGAGGCCGCCGACTTCCCTTAACCAATCTTGCGGCGTCACCGCGCCTGCGGTTTTGGAGCGAACAAGCGCATCTTTAACCACTTGGATTTTATGTAGCCGCGCCGTGGCTTGAATGCCGGTGCCGAGGCCAACGATGTCTTCGGGTGCCGCATCAGTCAGCGCACAAATCAGCGCTGCCGCAGACGTAGTATTGGCGATACCCATTTCGCCGCCGATGAGTAAATTCTTATTATTTTCGATGGCGTGCATCGCACTGCCCGCACCGATTTGCCAAGCCTTATTCATTTGCGCTTCGGTCATTGCTGCGGTGATACGCAGATTGGCGGTACCTGCGCAGACTGGGCTGCGAAATAATTTACCTTGCGGGCTGCTTGGGGTGGGGTAATCGCTCTTGACGCCGACATCGACGATGCTCAGCGACATATTATGTTCACGGGCCAAAACGCTAATCGCCGCGCCACCATTGATGAAGTTGACGACCATTTGCGCAGTCACTTCCGCAGGAAACGCAGAGACGCCCTCGGCAGCGACGCCATGATCCGCTGCAAACACACAAATCGCGGCTTGCAGGCGTTTGGGTATGTCATTACCTGTTCGCCCTGCAAACCAAATGGCAAGATCTTCGAGTCGCCCTAAGCTGCCCATCGGTTTGGTCAGTTGGCTTTGACGTTCTTGCGCAGCTTGCAAAGTTTGGGTGTTGATGGCTTTCATGGGGCGATCCAAAATATTAATCGCCCGACTGTAACGGCTGATTGCGGCTGGGGCAAGTAGAGTGCGGCATGAATTCACGGCGAATGCGGTGAATTAAAACATCAATTTAGGTCGTTGGCAGAGTAGGCAACGAGGCTGGAAAGACTTCGATTCGATCTATGCCTAAGTGCTTTGCCGATTGCAGCGCGTTGTCGGCGGCAACTAATATATCTTCTAGCGTTTCGGTTTCGGTGTTTAAAGCCGCCAAACCGATGGTGATTGAAATGTAAAATTCTTGGCCATTCTCAAGCAGGATAGGTAATTTTTTAACGTTTTTTCTGAGTCGTTCAGCCACCACCATGGCGCCTTTGGAGTCGGTGTCGGGTAAGACCAGCGCAACTTCCTCGCCAGAATAACGGCCGACTAAATCAAAATCCCGGATGGATGATAATGCACATTCTGCTAAGCGTTTGAGCGCTAAATCACCCGCATGTAGGCCATGTTTGGCGTTAATAAGGGCGCAATGATCCATGTCGGCAATTAGCACTGCCATTTGGCGGTGACTGCGCTGCGCGCGATTCACTTCTCGTTCAGATAGCATAAATAAGTGTGGTCGTTGATACAGACCGGTGAGAGGATCACGTAATTGTTGCTCTGATAAGCAACGGCGTAGTTGCTTGATTCTATATGCTTGATGAATAAGGCCCACTGCCAATCCAATGCAAAGAATAATGAGTAATGACATGTGTGAGGAGGCCTTATTGCGAATGTTTTTTAGAATATTAGACTGTTTTCCACTAAGAGATAGGCTCTGTTGACGTTTGTGCTGAAAGATGTAACTGATAGAATAGGCAAATGCAAAAAATATTGATTGTTCGCCTCTCATCGATGGGCGATGTAATTCATCAAATGCCCGCCATTACGGACTTGGTTCGTGCTTTTCCTGATGCGGTGATTGATTGGGTGGTTGAAGAAGGATTTGCTGAGTTGCCTCGGCTGCATCCGGCGATTCGGCGCGTCATTCCGGTGGCGTTGCGGCGTTGGCGTAAAAAACCGCTGGCTGTGACCACACGCGAAGAGTGGGCGAAGTTCAAAACTGAGCTGCGCGCTTGCCGCTACGACTTGATTTTGGATGCACAAGGCTTGCTCAAAAGCGCTGCCGTGGCGCGGATGACGTGCGGCCCTGTCGCTGGATTTGATCGACATTCTTGTCGTGAACCGCTAGCAAGTTTGGCCTATCACCGCAGCTATCCGATTGCCAAAAGCCTGCATGCGATTGAGCGCAATCGTCGGCTGACCGCTGCGGCCAACGGTTATTCGCTGATGGGGGCGATGGATTATGGTTTGAAAGTGCCCTTGCAGGAGTTGCCTTGGTTGGGCGACGCGCCCTATGTGGTGATGTTGACGGCAACGAGCCGTGCCGATAAAGAATGGCCTGAGTCGCAGTGGATTGAGCTGGCGCAGCGTTTTATTGCCGATGGCATGCGTCCTGTGTTCCCTTGGGGCAGCGAGACCGAATTGCAGCGCGCTCAGCGCTTGGCCGCCGTGCTGCCTTCTGCGATTGTTCCGCCGAAATTGAGCCTGACTGATGCGGCGATGCTGTTGGCGGGCAGCCGCATCGTGGTTGGCGTCGATACCGGTTTGGCGCATTTAGCCGCTGCAGTTGCCGTGCCTGTGGTGGCGATTTTTTGCGCGTCGGAGCCGGAACTCACCGGCGTTCGCGCCGCGACGTTTGCGTTGAACTTGGGCGGTAATGGCAAGCCGCCGAGCGTCGATCAAGTGTGGGATGCAGTGCAGTCTGGACGTTTGCCGTGATCGCACGTGGTGTGTATCGGCTGGTGCTGTGGTTGATTTTTCCGCTGATTTGGCTGTATTTACTCAAACGGAGTAAAAAACAGCCCGCGTATAGAGCGCACTGGTCAGAAAGGATGGGGTATTACTCGCTAGCCATTAAGCAGCAATTTATACAGTCTAATACCCCGCTAAAACCAATCTGGTTGCATGCGGTATCCGTCGGTGAAATGCGCGCTAGTGCGCCAGTGATTGCCGCCTTGCGCCAGCAATATCCGCAGCGCCCCTTGTTGCTGACGTGCATGACGCCAACGGGGAGAGCAACCGCGCAGGAGTTATTCGGCGCTTTCGCGACGATTGTTTTCCTTCCTTATGATTATCCCTCTGCGATTCGCCGTTTTTTACGAACGTTCAAACCGCAGTGCGGTGTGGTGATGGAAACCGAAATCTGGCCGAATTTAATCCATGCTTGCGCCGATGCGGGTATTCCGCTGGTGCTGGCCAATGCGCGGCTGTCGGAAAAATCGTATATTGGTTATCGCAAAGCATTGTGTCTAATTCGCCCCGCGATGGCGCGCTGGGCGCAAGTGTTGGCGCAGGCGCCGGCCGATGCGGCGCGTTTGGCGCAGCTTGGTGCAAAGCATCCGCAAGTGATGGGATCGGTGAAGTTTGATAATCAAATAGACCTCGACCAAATTGCGCTTGGACGGCAATGGCAGACCTTATTTGCGGCTCGAACGGCTGTTGTGTTAGCATCGAGCCGTGACGGTGAAGAGGCCGAACTACTGAAGGAGTGGCGCAAGCTATTTCCACAGGACGCCCCGCTGCTGATTGTCGTCCCGCGCCATCCACAACGCTTTGATGATGTAGCGAGTCTGATCTCAGGCCAAGGCTTTAGCCTACTCCGTCGTAGCCAATGGCAAGGCAATACCGCAGTGAACACCGATGTGCTGTTGGGCGATAGCATGGGGGAAATGCATGCTTGGTTTGCTGCGGCAGATGTTACCGTCATGGGTGGCTCTTTGTTGCCGTTTGGTAGCCAGAATTTCATCGAAGCGTGCGCCGTTGGCTGTCCCGTTCTTCTCGGTCCACACACTTATAATTTCGCGGCCGCCGCCGAGGCCGCATTGGCAGAAGGTGCTGCTTGGCAGGGGCAAACGCTAGCCGATGTGATGGTAAAAATCCCAAAACTACTCAATGAACCGAGCGAGCGGGAACCAATGAGCAGTTCAGGCATCCAATTTGCCCAAGCGCATCGGGGAGCCACGGCGCTGTTGATGCGCCATCTTGCTGCGTATCTCTCACCTTAGTTTTTGATCTAAGCCGATTTCCCGACGCGATGATTCTTAATCACGCCGCAGTGGCGAAGGGGCTGTTTTGCCTATAAATAATGAATTATCGATCGACAATCCCCATGGAAATGGCTGGTATTTACTCTTTGCGTGCTGGTTGATTGCGGCTGGTGGCACTTTGGGCAGCCTGTTTTTTAGTGAAGTGATGCAGATTCCACCGTGCGTGCTGTGTTGGTATCAGCGGATCGCGATGTACCCTCTGCTGGTGATTTTCAGTGTTGCCTTATTCCCGTTCGATCCACGCTGTACGCGCTATGCCTTGCCTTTGGCGATCATTGGCTGGCTGCTCGCGATCTTTCATTTATTGATTTACAGCGGCGTGATTCCAGAGGCGATGCAGCCCTGTACCACCGAAGTATCGTGCGCCAAAATTGATTTGGAACTGATTGGCTTTATCACCATCCCATTGATGTCGGTCGTGGCGTTCTCGCTGATGATAGGTTTGCTTTTAATGATTGCTAAAGGAATGAAAAAATGAAGCGTTCACTGATTGTGGTGACGAGTGTGGTGGCGATGTTGGCGGTATTTTCGATTGGCGCGGTGATTTATAAACAGCAAAGCGCGGCCAGTTCGCAACAAGTTGCGGTAGAAAACAGCGCGGCTTTGAGTCGATTTTCATCGGTAACGTATGGCGCGAATGACGCTAAAGTGCATATCGTCGAATTTATGGATCCCGCTTGCGAAGCTTGCCGCGCGTTTTATCCCTACGTGAAGAACATCATCAATAAACATCCGGACAAGATCAAATTGACGGTGCGCTACGCCAATTTTCATCAAGGCTCAGACTATGTAGCGCAAGTTTTAGAAGCTGCCCGAATGCAGGATAAATATTGGCCCGCGCTGGAAGCGTTGTTGGCAACGCAAGACCAATGGGCCAGCCATCATGCGCCAGCACCAGAAACTGTTTGGAAGTATTTAGGTAATCTGGGCTTAAATTTTGAACAAATGCAGCAAGATATGAATGACCCTAAAGTACTTGCCATTATTGAACAAGACCGTGCTGATGTTCAGGCCCTACAAATTAGCAAAACGCCCACGTTTTTTGTGAACGGCAAACCATTGCAGAAATTTGGCTATGAAGAATTAGAGCAACTGATTCAAGGCGAACTAAAAACCGCCTATCCAAACTAAACGAATTACTCAGTTCATCGCAAGCGAGCTTCAGGGCTTCTTGCGATGAATCGCTAGCCCATAAATGAGCAAACCGAACAAAATCAACCCAGTTCCGATCAATTCATCGCGATGAAACGCTTCGTGATTCAGTACATTGCCCAGCCAGAGTGAAGTGACCGGTGTAATCAGTGAAATCAAGGCAACGCTGATCGGGCGACACTCCCGAATCAACCAGTAATACAGGCTAAACGCCAGTACCGAGCCGAGACTTGCCAGATACACAACCGCCGCTACCGAGCGCAGTGGCAAGGCATCCACCATCGGCATGCCCGCCAGTAACCAAATGACGGCACAAATACACGCACCAACAGTTAAGGCGCCCGCATTCACCGCGACGGGAGATTGGCCTTTGGCGTGTACTTTGAGCAAAACCGCCGCGCCCGATTGCACGATGGCACTCAAGAGCAGCGCAGCAAGGCCATAAAAGCCCTCAGGGGTGAGGCTGAGCTTTTGACCAAAGATCACGACCAAACCGGAAAATCCCACTGTAATCGCCAGATATTCCAGTCCTTGGAGTGGCGTTTTTAAAATCCAGCGTGAAAACATTGCCGTGGCCAGCGGAATCAAGCCATAAACGACGGCGACCATCCCTGAGCTAATGTATTGCGCCGCCCAAAATGTGCCGAGCATGGAGAGCGCACTGGCGCCGCCCGCGATGACATAAACGCGTAAATTGCCGGCTTGCATCGGTAGTGCCTGTCGTCTCCACGCCAAAAAGCCCACGGCCAGCAGTGCGGCGATGGCAAAACGGGCGAATAGCGCCAAACTAAATGGTAAGCCCATCACTGCCCATTTGATGCCTAGCGCGGTGGTCGACCAGACTAAAATCAGTGTGAAATAGGCCGATGAAATTGGGGTGTTCATTTTTTCCTAGCGAGCCGTTTGAGTTCTGCCACGGGATCGTCTTTTGGGCCTAAATCGCTAATCGAGTGCGTTTTCGTCAGTGTTTTGTTCTGCCAGCTAAACACATCGGCGCTGAGATAACCGCCACTGCCAGCAGATCGCACAATCACCACCACTTCGCCGACACCGTCACCATTCAAATCGGTATTGAGCACGCGCTCGACGGCACCATCACGCGGATGAATTTGTCCGGTGATAAAGTCATCCAGCGGAAAATCAGGATTTGCGCCGCCATAAAGACGGATTGCGTAGCTGCCGATGCTACGCGGCTCATGATCGCCTTCGGCAACTTGAACGATGCTGCGATTGTCGGGAAGTTGAATTTGCTTAATAAAGCGGGGTATTTCAGCGTAGGCGTTCATTGATAATGCGAGTGTGGCTATACTGCTAATAAGCAATGCTGCAATCATTCAGGATAATCCGCAAAAATAGCGATAGCCGCTGCGCCTTGGTAGACCCCCAGCAAGGCAGCCCCAGACGCCGCGCCCAGACCAATGATGAAGGCCATGCCGAGTAGGCTTTGCGCTGCTTCGCTTAAAGTAAAAGAATCTGTTGCGGCCTGCGCCGGTTGCCAAGGCTGCATAATTTGCGCCAAGCTTTTTTGGTAGGCTTGCGGCGTGCCGTCGCAAGCCATGCGTAAATCATCGGCAAGAGGGCTGGTTTCTAAGTCGCTGAGGCGGATTTGGCCGTGCTGCTGCTTAATCCAAACCTCCAATGACTTGCTTGCCGCAACACAATCGGCGGGCGGTGTACTGGCTTCTAGCAGTGAACTAGCCAGTAAAATCAATATCGCCATCGCTTTCACTGCAGGCTCCACAGCATTTTGCTTGCCATCATAATCAACAGCGTAGCAAAGCATTTTTTGAGCACCGGAACGGGCAATCGATGCGCAGCGGCTGCGCCGACTTTGGCCATCGGGAAGCTTGCCAGTACGATGCCCAGCAAGGCCGGTAAATACACATAACCCAAACTGCCTTGCGGCAAAGTAGGTACCGACCAACCGCTGACAATAAATCCAATTGCACCGGCAATCGCAATCGGAATTCCGATTGCGGATGAGGTGCCAATCGCAGTTTTAACAGGGACGTTACAACTGTTCATAAACGGCACTGACAATGAACCGCCACCAATCCCAACCCAGCTCGACAGTACACCGATCACGCTACCAACGACATTCATACCCATGATTTGCGGGAGTTGTCGTGTGGGTTTCGGTTTGAGATCCAGCAGCATTTGCGTGGCAACAAAATAGGCAAAGACGATAAAAATGCACTGCAGATAAAAAGTCGAAATCAATCCCGCGATTTGCGCGCCCAAAAAAGTACCCAGCACAATCCCCGGTGTAATCTGGCGCACCACATCCCAGCGCACTGCGCCTTTTTGATGATGTGCGCGCACGCTGGCTGCGCCAGTGAAAATAATTGTCGCCAGCGACGTGCCAATCGCCAAATGCTGCTGTTGTTCGGGAATCACACCAATCAGGTGAAATACCCATAACAAGGCCGGAACAATCACTAAACCGCCGCCGACACCGAGCAGCCCCGCTAAAAATCCAGCGACTAAGCCAACGGCGAGGCAAGCAAGAATGGCTTCTAGCATGACAGCAAGTCTTGAATGAAATCCCATTCTTGTTGGGTGACGGGCGTAATCGATAGGCGACTGCCTTTTTGTAGCACGACCATTTG
>CAUPHX010000075.1:0-10839 GCA_963511125.1 uncultured Deefgea sp.
AGCAAAGAAATACCCAGCGAGCGCAAAATAAACCCTAAATAACGTGCATCAAGGTCAACTCGCCAAACCTGCAAAGTCCAGACAATCAACTGCAGCATCGGAACAATAAAAGCAATGACCAACACCAAACTACACGCTGCAGTAGCCCATAGGCCTTGTGAACGAGACAGCACAATTCGCTCAGCCGCAACAATCCGTCCATGATAGCGGCGAGCACCACGTGCCCAACGCTCAGCGCCCAAGATCAGCACCACCAGCAAAACCAATAGCGAAGCCAGTTGCGAAGCGGCGGTTAAATTAAATAAGGAAAACCAAGACTTATAAATTGCCGTTGTAAATGTATCGAAATTAAAAATCGAAACCGTACCAAAGTCGGCCAAGGTCTCCATCAGCGCCAAAGTCATGCCACCAATTAACCAAGGCCGCGCCATCGGCAAGGCCACTTTCCAAAATGCACATGGACGCGACATGCCCAACATTTGCGCGGCTTCTAGCGCACGTTTGCCCTGAGTTAAAAATGCATTGCGCGCCAATAAATACACATACGGGTAAAACGCCAGTGACATCACCAAAATCACGCCACTCGTGCTACGGATGCGTGGAAACCACGCCGATGTACCCGTCCATTCCCGTAAAAGAGTTTGCACTGGGCCAGTAAAGTCCAAAATCCCCACCATCACAAACGCCAACACATAGGCTGGCATCGCCAACGGCAACATCAACGACCATGCAAAAAAATGTCGACCCGGAAATTGGCATACCGCGGTAAGCCACGCCAACGGTACGCCCAACAGTAAGACACCGACCGACACCCCAAGCAGCAAGATCGCAGTATTGGTTAACACATCGGGCAATACAAATTCAAATAAATGCTGCCAAATTTCGCGCTCAGGCTGAAAAAACGATGCCATCACCACCAGCAAAGGAATGATTGTGAGTAAGGCAATTGGTATTAGTAAAATCGCACCGCGCGGAGAAAAATTACGCATAGACACCCAGAAGATAAAATGGGCAGCCCTCAATAAGGACCACCCATTTATTGTAGCGGAGCAGAAGAATTATTCCACTTAACTTACACGATTATTTATAACCCGCACGGTCCATCAATTTAACCGCTTGTGCTTGTAACTCACCCGCTTTGCTCATATTGATCACATTCGACTTAAACGGCCCCCATGAAGCCACCAATTTATCAGCCTTAACCGCTGGATTGACTGGGAATTCCATGTCTTTGTCTGCATACATGTTTTGTGCTTTATCTGACGAGAGCCATTCCATCAATTTAACAGCACCCGCTTCATTTTTAGCGTAGCGTGTCACGCCAGCACCTGAAACATTCACATGCACGCCATCGGTTTTTTGATTTGCCCAGAAAATTCGAGCATTAAATTTCGGATCTTTATCAACGATACGCCCGAAATAATAGGTATTGGCAACGCCAACACCACATTGACCAGCCGCAATCGCTTGCAAGAGTTTGGTGTCATCTGGAAAAACATCCGTTGCTAAGTTGGCAACCCAGCCGCGAACGATTTTTTCTGTTTTAGCTTCGCCATACTGCGAAATCATCATCGCAACGAGTGATTGGTTGTAGACTTTTTTACTCGTACGCAAGCACAGCTTGCCTTTCCATTTTGGATCAGCCAAATCTTCGTACGTAGACAAATCTTCTGCTTTTACGAGTTCTGGATTATAAAACATCGTGCGTGCACGGACAGACAAGCCGTACCATTGGCCTTTTTCATCACGCAAATGAGCAGGAACGTTCTTATTGAGCGTTTCTGATTTGATGGATTTTAATAAGCCCAGATTGCTGGCCTGCCAAAGATTACCGGCATCGACTGTGATAAATAAATCCGCTGGCGTATTGGTGCTTTCTGCTTGCAAGCGCGCCATTAATGGACCTTCTTTATCGGTTAGAACCTTAACTTCAACGCCCGTCTCTTTCGTGTAGGCATCAAAAAGTGGCTTAATCAACTGCTCATTACGTGCGCTGTACACGGTGACTGTTTCTGCTTGAGCCAAACCAGCCAACATTGAGAGTGCAATTACTGTCAAACCGAATCGTTTCATAGTCCAATCTCCAAAAAATAGAATAGATTCTTACACTTTATCATCAATAGCTATCATTCTCAATATCATAAAACATCGAAGCAACGTTATTTTGCACATTCATTTTGCTTCATCCTCAGTCAGCGCTACAATCGCCCACACACAAAAAGGAATAAAGCATGCTTTGGTTTCGGAATCTACAAATTTATCGCCTCAATCCTGAGCATGCGCTCAGTGCGGAAAGTATAGCGAGTGAATTAGCAAAACGCCCATTTGTTTCATGTGGCGCCATGGATATGGAGAGCTGTGGCTGGGTGCCACCCGCACGCCATGCGCCAGAAGAATATGCTTTAGCGCGCCAAGATGCTGTTTTAGTGAGTCTAAAAACGGAAGAAAAAGTACTACCTGCGGCCGTTATCAAGGACGAACTCGACGTTCGCGTGCAACACATTGAGCAAGAAGAAAACCGTAAAGTCGGTCGCAAAGAACAAAAAGAACTTAAAGATCGCATCACCGATGAATTGCTACCCCGTGCGTTTACACGCCGCCGAACCAACCGCGCTTTAATCGATCTTGCCAATGGCTTAGTGATTGTCGATGCGGCCTCTGCCGCCAAAGCAGAATATTTGCTCTCGACGTTGCGCGAAACATTAGGTAGCTTGCCAACCAAGCTCATCGACACCGAAACTAGTCCCGCGATGGCGATGACTGATTGGCTCACGACCGAAGCACCGGACGCTTTCTCGATCGGCCAAGACGCAGAACTCAAAGTACCCGGCGACGAAGGCTCGATTGCTAGATTTAAGCGCCAAGTGATGGATTGTGACGAAGTACGTCAACATCTCGACGCAGGTAAAATCGCGACGCGCTTGGCGCTTGCGTTTGGCGAACGCCTGACGTTTACGCTCACCGAAGCGCTCGAAATCAAATCTTTGGCGATGCTGGATGTATTAAAAGATGAAGTAAAAGACATGGACGCCGAAACGCAAGACGCGCTATTTGAATCACAAATGGCGCTATTAATTGGCGAGTTGCGCGGCTTTATTCCTGCCTTGATTGAAGCCTTGGGCGGGGAAACCGCCTAAAAAACTGGCGCGGGGAAACGGTTAAATAAAACCAAACATATAACCATGGGTATATCGCTCTAGTCTATGTCATAAAATAGCTAGAACGACATACCCTCAATCGACAAAGGGCGGCTTTATCCGCCCTTTTTTACAAACTCAGTGCAGTCAAAAACCCCTGCTCAATCGCCCGCTTCGCATCCAACTCCCCCGCTTCCAGCGCGCCGCCAATTAATTGCGCAGACTGCTGCAACGCCAGTAGCTCAGCATAGAGTGAATTCACCGACTCTTGTCCCGCACAAAGAATAATCTGCTCAACAGGCAAACATTTCTCGACCCCGTCGTGCCGTAGATGCAAGCCGGCATCGTCAATTTTCAGGTATTCAACCGAACCCCATAAATGCACGCCGCTGCGCTGCAAACCAATGCGGTGAATCCAACCCGTCGTTCGCCCAGGGCCAGCACCGGGTTTGCCTTTGCTGCGTTTCAGTAACCAAACCTCGCGCTCCGGCAGATGGACTTCAGCCGCGCATAAACCGCCATGACTTTGCAATGTGGTATCAACGCCCCATTCGGCTAGATACGCACTGCCTTCTTCACCCGTCCTTAGCCCATTCACCAAATAGTCTGCGACATCGACACCAATTCCCCCTGCACCAATAATTGCAATTTTTTGTTTTGGCTGCACCTTGCCCGAAATCAAATCAGGATAAGCCACCACAGAAGGATGATCGATTCCTGCAATATTGACTAAGCGCGGCATCACACCGGTCGCGACGATCACATCGTCAAACTTACCAGCCAAACTCGCGGCAGACACACGTTGATTGAGATGAATTTCGACCTTGAATTTAGCCAACATCACAGCAAAATAGCGCAGCGTTTCAGTAAACTCAGCCTTGGCTGGGATTTTCTGTGCCAAACCAAACTGCCCGCCAATTTGAGATTCGGCTTCAAACAAGCTCACGGCATGCCCCGCTTGCGCAGCGGTCAATGCAGCGGATAATCCTGCTGGTCCCGCCCCCACGACGGCGACGGTTTTCGGCTTGCTCGTAGTCACAATATTGAGCTCTGTTTCTCGGCAGGCACGCGGATTGACTAAACACGAGGCGGGTTTGCCTTCAAACACATGATCAAGGCAAGCCTGATTACAGGCGATACAGGTATTGATCTCTAAGCCTCTTTCAGATTGGGCTTTAAGCAGATACTCTGGGTCTGCTAATAAAGGCCGTGCCAATGAAACCATATCCGCATCGCCACGCGCTAGGATTTCCTCAGCGATTTCCGGCGTACTGATGCGATTGACCGCAATCAGTGGCACCCCCACGTAGGGCTTGAGTGCCCGCGTCACCCAGCTATACGCACCGCGTGGCACTGTTGCGGCTATTGTTGGAATACGCGCTTCGTGCCAACCGATGCCGGTATTGAGTAAGGTGACGCCCGCGCATTCCAACGCTTGTGCGAGTTCAATCGCCTCGGCCAAAGTGCCACCATTTTCGACCAAGTCGAGCAAAGAAATACGAAAAATAACAATCGAATTTGGGCCTAATGCCGAGCGTACTGCTTTGGCGATCTCGATGGCGAAGCGTTGTCGATTTGCAGTATTTCCACCCCAATGATCTTGCCGCTGATTGGTTCGCCCGACCAAAAACTGGTTAATGAGATAGCCTTCCGAGCCCATAATTTCCACCCCATCATAGCCTGCGCGTTGCGCGAGGCTGGCGGTTCGCGCAAAATCGCTAATCGTTTGCTCGATTTCGGTATGGCTCAATTCACGTGGGGTAAATGGCGAAATGGGCGAGGTAATCGCAGAAGGCGCAACTGCATCGGCATGATAAGCATAGCGCCCCGTATGCAAAATTTGTAAAGCAATCTTGCCTCCGTGGGCGTGCACCGCTTGGGTAATCGGGCGATGACGGACGATCTGCGCTTCATCATTAAGCATCGTCGAGCCTGCAAACATACAGCCCGCAGAGTTGGGCGCAATGCCGCCCGTCACAATCAGACTGACGCCGCCCGCTGCACGCTCGGCATAAAACGCGGCCAAGCGCTCTGGCGCATCATGATGCTCTTCCAAGCCGGTATGCATCGAGCCCATCAAGGCGCGGTTTTTGAGCGTGGTAAAACCTAAATCCAAGGGGGTAAATAGCTGCGGATACTGCGACATGGCTCACTCCAAACGATCGTTTGAATTACCTTAGCCTATATCGCAGCAAAAGACGATTGGGGTTATTCACCCAATCTAAGAAAATAAGTTATTTCAAAATATATCATCAGGTATTGCCATCTAACCATTATCAAAAAAGGGCTAGGTGGCAATACATCATTAATTCCAATTCACTTTTTTGGTACACACTGAAATCAAAGCCGCCGCCAAGGCAATCACCGCCATACCCCAAGCCAAGCTACTCGCATGCGCGATAAAGCCAATTACGGGCGGCCCCATCAGCGCGCCAATCGAGCCCATCGTCGTCACCGCCGCCAAGGCTACAGCGCCGTGCTTGGCGGCTGCGGCGTACACACAAGGTGAAACCGCTGCAACCCCCAGACCGACCAGCGCAAAGCCGAGCAAAGTTGGAACCAGTCCACCGAGCAATAAGGCCAGTGCTAAACCACCGCCTGCCAAGACGCCACCAACTGTCAGCATCCGCTCTGCGCCAAAGCGCATCCGCCAGCCATCACCAAACCAACGCGCGATCAACATCGTGCCAGACACGCAGGCAATGCCTAAAGGCGCTATTTGCGCTGAAGCACCCACGACATCTTTTAAATACAAGGCAGACCAATCTGACATCGAGCCTTCTACTACCGTACCGCACAAGGCAATCAAACCCAACCACAAAGCAACACCAGTTGGAATCACGAAGCGTTTGCCATTGCCACCGCCCACCTCTTTGATTTTTTCATGCAGCAAGCCCGGAATGGCATACACCACACCCAGCCACAATATGGCGGCCGCAGCGACAAAATGGACGACGAGCGAATCGGTGTACATGGTCAGCGCAGAAGCAAACAATGCCGCCAATAAACCGCCCAAGCTAAACACGGCGTGCAAACGCGACATAATCGCTTGTTTTCCCGCCAGTTCAACTTCGACCCCTTGCGAGTTCATCGCTACATTCAAACAAGCCACGGCCACGCCTTCAAGCGCCATCACCGCCATTGCCATGGGGAAATTAGGTGCCAGAGCCAACAAAATCAAAATCAGAGGAATAAGTGATCCCGCTAAAATACATAATTTGCGCGAACCGAGTTTGTGCAGCAAGGTCGCCGTAACCGGAAAAGAAAATACCGCCCCCAAACCACTAGCCAGTAATAAAATACCGACTTCGGCGGCACTCAATCCCAATTGCATTTTTAATGCCGGAATTCGAGATGCCCAAGTACCAAAATTAAAACCTAAAACTAAAAATAGCGAAGCAACCGCAAGCTGGCTGCGGCGCAAAGAAACGACAGAATTATTCACTTAGAATCCGTTGATTTGGCAGATGGAGTAGGCGCTTCAGGCTCATCCGGTGGTGGCAAATGACTAAAGTCGGGTGCAAAAACCTCATCACCTCGCTCTAGCATATAAATAAACGCCAGCAATTCTGCCACAGCGCGATAGAGTTGCGGAGGAATATGACTATCTAAATCGACTTGCATCAGTAATGCGACCATTTCTGGCGAATCATGCACAAACACGCCCGCCTCTTTGGCCTTTTCAATGATTCGCTCAGCCAGTTGGCCCTTACCCTTGGCGACGACACGCGGGGCTGCACTTCCCTCACGGTAAGCCAGAGCCACCGCACGCGGCATGGTGTTACGGATTTTCATTGGCAACCTGAGCTTTAACCAGAGTGAGCCCAGCCGCTTCAAAGCGTTGCATTAAATCGGTTTGATGCCTTTTAATCAACGCAGCGGTGTTTTCATCTACGGCATTAAAACGCAGCGAAAACTGCCCTTGCACCATCGTAGCTACCACCCCCAACTCACCCAATTTGGGTAAAGTCAGCTCTAATTTAGTCTGCCACTGCCGCTGTTCAGCCGACAACTCCGCGGCGGTTTCTTGCTCATTTTGTAGCTCTAATTCCCAAGTCAATGGTTGCCCCGGCCACGCATTACCTTGCCATACCAGCGGACGCTGTTCGAGTAAATCAACTTGCTGACGAACAATTTGGCGCATCGCTTGCTCGGGAGGAATCTCGCTAAGCTTACTGGAAGTGGTGTTTTGAGGGCTGTCTTGATTTGATGTGCTCGGCCTAGGCACACTACTTGTACTTTCATCCATTGAACTATTGCTAGTTGCGAGGTGAGACACGGCTCTACCATCTTCAAACTTTGTTGCATTCGGCAAAGCCGTAGCACTTTGCGCAGCATTGGCCCTAGCTGGATTCTCTTTTGCTATTGATTCATTTGTTGGGTTACTTGGGTTGAGCAAGGCTTGTGGTTCGCGCAACAAGCTTTGCAATGGCCGCTGCCCTGTCACCCATTCCGCTTGATGCGATTCATAAAATAAGCCACTGTCTGCCAAACGTCCAGCCAATTGACCGGCCAGTTGAGTGGTATCAGGTTTGGTAACAAACAAAGGCTGCGCCTGCTGCAAGACCGCAGGCTTGTTATCCGAAGACTTTGTAAGTACTTCATTCAACAGCGCAGCCCCTTTACTTAAAGCGACATTGGGCGCTTGCGCTAGAGGGAGTTTAGTTTCTGGCGGAGCGAGACTAAAGGTCAAAGTCGGAGATTTAGCCACAACGGTAAGATCTAATTTCTCACCAGGCTGGGTATTACGCGGCAAATTCAGATCAAGCAGTTGATCTTTAATCAAAACGGCGAATCGACCGTTAGGCAGCTGATTGGTGACAGTCGCTTGGACTTTCTCACCAACCGTAAGGCGAATATCATCAGGAGAGAGCTTAATCGCCTCTAGAACACCCTGCTGCCCACGCAAATACTGTGAAAGCAAAGTCGATGACATATTGCCGGGCAACATAATTAACTCCGCGAGTCACTACGGTAAATCGCCACAATCAGATCAGCCTCACCCCGAGAGATACCACAACTTGCAGCCAGCTCTGAAGCATCAGAACCCATTTGGGCTAAGCGAATCGCCTGAGAATAAGGAGAATCTACAGCAATAGACGTTGTGACTACTTCGTCTTGAAGTTCATTTTTAGACTGAGAAACATCTAAATGATTTTGCGTAAGCTGCATCGACATAGCTGAAATTCTAATTTTTGTTACTTCAAGCTCCTGCCGTAAGTCACTTATTTGTTGTAATAAATAACTCAAATTTTTATCGGTATCTTTATTTTTCCTACCATGGCGAAACCAAAAAAAAGCCAACTCGGCAAGATAAAAAAATATAATTAATACGCCGACAACAAGTAATTGTGGCCAAGTGATAAATAGTCCTGAGTTGACCACAACAACCTCATAGGTGTTCAAATTTAACGGTAAGTATCTAAAATTTTTCTTGAATTAATACTATTTTGAAGAATCGATTGCAACTCAGCATGCCAAGCAGCAGTAGTAGACACTAGCAATAAATGAGTCTCTTGTATTGACAATAGCACCGACTCAAAATTAGCTCGCTCTTGCTCGTTCAGTTCAGTCCAGTCAATTCTTGGCATAGAAATAAATTTTAAATTATACTTTTGCCACTCCAATTCAAATAGATCCCATTTGGATTCAATTGCTAACTCTAGTAGTTTTTCTGTACAAAACTTTAAGTCATCCAGTAATAGCTGAGTTTTCATCAATTAAAAAGAATCCAAACTAGGTGTAACTTCATTTGATATAAAATCGCCTAAAAGTGATTTTTGTGGCACAACTGATGCAGCTGGATCGATACTTTCCCAAGACTCCTTAAGCTCATTAAGTAATTCAAGGATAACATTTAGTATCTGTTCATCATTTTTAATATTTGCAACGAGTAATTGATTAGCTGCATAATCGTACAGTGCATCTAAATTTTCAGCGAGCTCGCCCCCCGTTTCTTTATCCAAGGACAGCCGTAAGCCTTCTTCAATAATCACAATCGCTTTAGTTATTGCACTCCCCTTTTCTGCAATTAGGCCTTGATTAAGGAAGTATTTAGCAATATTGATTGACTTGATTGCCCCTTCAAACAACATCACAATTAAACGATGCGGACTCGCAGCAGCAACTTGCTCATCTAAACTAGATGCCCCATAAGCTTTAAGTGCTTTTTTATTTACCATAATATTAATCAACTATAACTTAGGTAGGCTGGCTAAACTTGAAGACAACCAGCTACTCGTTCTTTGTAGCCCAGCGAGAGAAACGTCTAATGCTGTATATTCCTTCCGATATCGAGTTTCAATATCAACAAGTCTTCTTTGCAACAAAACCCTTTGCGCTGCAATATCCTTATTTGTTGAGTTTAATCCGCTAACACGGCTATCAAAGGTGCCATTCTTATCAAAAATGCCCGCCAGAATTTGATCTACTTTATAAACAAAACCGGATTTAGCCGCCTCAGGCGCTGAAGTAGGATTAAGCACCTTGTCATAAGCCCCAAAAAACTGAGACACCCCACTTGGGTTTGAAGCCATCGCTGTTTCGAGCTTGGTTTTATTGAATGTTAAGGTGCCATCTTTTTGGATTGCAACACCTAAATCACTGAGTGTTGAAAATCCACTGACCCCAGAAACTTGAGTGGTAAGAATAGACCTTAACTTAGACTGTAGATCGCGAACAGTTGAATCAGCGCTAAGAATGGCACCTTTTTTAGTTACTTGATCATAAGCGGATGAGTCGGCCAACTGCTTGCTAGATTCATTGTAAGACTTAACAAAAGATTCTAAAGCAGAGGCAACCCCCGAAGAATCGGTAGCAACGGATAATTTAACGGCCGTCGTGGTGACTTTATTCAGCGTAATCGTCGAGTTATCAATCACGTCAGTAATGACATTACTACTACGTTTAACTTGCACACCATTGATTTTAATTTCTGCATCCGCGGCTTCATTGCCCGTCAGCACTTCGAAATTAGGTTGAGAGAGTGCAGCTACGTCAGGATTGTAAATTAATTTAGATAAGCCACTAGGGGTATTGTTTGCCGCAGTTGCACCCTTTGTTACCTCCAACTTCATGCCGTTACTTAAACCCGTATCGGTACTGACCAAGGACAAGCGATAATCGCCATCCGCTACTTTAACCAGACTGGCCGTGACCCCTGCCTTTTTCGCGTTAATTGAGTCACGAACTTCTGTTAAGCTTATGGCACCGTCAGCACCTGGGTCTAAAGCAATCGTGATGGGCGACTTTGCTGAGTTAGCAGAAAAAGGACCACCATCTTTTTTACCAAAAGTCAGCGTTAACTCAGCACCACCAGCTGGATTGGTCGGGCTAATCGCCAAATCAGCCGCACTCGCCAAAACTTGGGTATCAGAAGTAAAGATGCCAGCCTTGGTCGTTAGCGTTTGATTTTTGGCTAATGCAACAACATCTATATTGTATGAACCAGCTACAGCGCCGGTTTTAATTGTAAACCCTACAGATGACGAGTCAGATGAACTGCCTTTAACTCCAATAAATTTTGCGATGTCCTGTAAATTTAATATTGAAGAACGAACGCCAGACATAGCGCCTTTTAATGAGCCATAAGCTGAAATTTTCGCCTGTGTTGTAGCCTCTTTTATATCTAATTTAGCTAGAGGCTGCTGCTCAACATTCATCAAGGATTTAATAATTCCGCTGATATCGAGACCAGACCCTA
>CAUPHX010000076.1:0-10779 GCA_963511125.1 uncultured Deefgea sp.
CAGTTAAATGGGGTATGCTAATTGCACAAGGCTTGATCTTTTTCCCAATCTACTACTTTGGTTTCCGTGCTGTAATTAAGATGTTTGATCTAAAAACACCAGGTCGTGAAGATGATGTGATCGAATCTGCTGCAACTGCAATTCCCGCAGCAGCATCAGGCAGCACTGCAGAATTGGCCTTGGCTTACGTGACTGTTGTGGGTGGTCCAAGCAATGTGACTAACGTGGACGCGTGTATCACTCGTTTGCGTTTGTCAGTCAATGATGCTGACTTGGTCGATGAAGCCGCTGCAAAACGCCTTGGCGCGAGTGGTGTGATTAAATTGAACAAGCAAAGCGTTCAAATTATTGTTGGACCAAAAGCTGAGTTGATTGCTGATTCATTGCGCGCTCAATTGGGTGCTGCACCAAAAAAGTAGCGGAAGTTACGCCTGCCGCTCCGGCGGTGAGCGTAGCACCCGTCGCGCCAAGCAATGAAACTGTTCTTTTCGCGCCGATAACGGGCGAAGTAGTGGCAATTGAAGATGTGCCTGATGCAGCGTTTGCCAGTAAAGCAGTGGGAGAGGGCGTAGCGATTCGCCCGACTGGCAAGTATGTAGTCGCACCGTGCGATGGCGAATTGGTGAAAATTTTCAACACCAATCACGCGTTTGCGATGGTGACTGACTCTGGCGCTGAGCTCATTGTGCATATTGGCATTGAAACAGTAAGACTCGGTGGTCAAGGTTTTACACGCTTAGCGCAGCAAGGTAGTCGCGTTAAGGCCGGCGATCCGGTACTTGAGTTGGATTTGGATTATTTGGCTGCTAATGCAGTATCGATTATTAGCCCGGTTGTTCTCAGTAACGCTGATCAATTTACTGCACTGGAAGGTGTGGCAAGTGGTTCGGTTGAAGCTGGAAAAACTGTCCTATATCATTTCAATGTGAAGTAAGAATCTAAGCCGCACCCCAAAAAAGCCACGAGTATTCTCGTGGCTTTTTGTTTGTTACGCGAGAAATCACGTATATTCCAAAAAGTAATTTAACTCAGCTCAAACAATACGATGCCGCCAATCCTGTTCGATCAATTTGAATACCTTGAAAACCACGTAGAATCAGAGCGTTGGGTGGTCGAGCACAATCAAAGCTGTCGCCAAGTCATTGAATCTGACACGCGCTTTAGTTCAATGCGCCAAGCCATTACGGACTTTACCCATGGCAGTCAGCAAATCCCATATTTTTCTCAACACGGGCAGTGGCTTTATCATTTTTATCAAAGTCAAACTCAGCCTCGTGGGGTGTATCGACGTACGTCATTTGAATCTTATTGTTCAGCACAAACCGAATGGTCAGTGGTATTTGATCTGGATGCACTCACCCAGCAAGAAGAGGTCGATTGGTTTTTGGCCGGCATTTCTCATTGTGTTTTAGCGCCAGAGCGCTGCTTGATTAGTCTGAATATAGCGGGATCGGACGCCAGCGTTTGCCGCGAATACGACTTGGAAGAGCAGCAATTTGTGCAAGGCAACTTCCAATTTCCATTGGGCAAAAATCAAATTCACTGGCGCGATATGGATAGTGTTTTTGTTTGCCCCGCATGGGACGAAAGCCAACTCAGTCAGGCCGGTTATTCTTGTGAAGTTTGGCTATTGCAGCGTGGCCAAACTTGGGAAGAAGCGATTGAAATCGCAGTTTTACCCGAAACAATACTAAAAACACTCGCGTGGCGTTTTCTAGACGGCGCGAATGCGTACTTAGACATTCTTGAAGTCGCGTTGAGTTTGTATAAAAAAGTCTATTACTGCGTGGACGATGAGTTTGCGCTACACCCTATTAAACTGCCAGTTCGTTGCGACGTGTATGCGTTTACGCACGGTGATTTAATTATCAAACTGGGCATGGATTGGCGCTACCAAGACGCGCTTTATGGTGCTGGTAGTCTGCTTGCGATTCAGTGCAACGCCCAAACCGGTCAATTAGGCCGCATACAAACGGTACTTGCCCCCAATTCAGCGCAAACCATTCAAGGCTTAGATGCCACGATGAGTGGTTTGGCGGTTCATGTATTGGACAATGTAAGAAGCCAAATTCAGACTTTTGTATGGCAAGACAATCAATGGCAATGCATCGCCAATTCATTGCCGACGAGTGGCACAATTGAGTTCGTCGATCAACCCTGGGCGACGGAAGTGCTGTATTACAACTACAGTGATTTTTTGCAGTCTGCGGGTCTTTATCGTTACGATTTACTTGCTGGAGGAGCGCCCGATTTATTGCGGCAGCAAAAACCTGCATTCGATAGCGGCAACTACCAGTATCAACAGCACTTCGCTACCGCCAAAGACGGCACGGCTATTCCGTATTTTCTCATGCACGCAACAGGATTAGTCTTTAACGGGCAAGCGCCGACTTTGTTGTATGGCTACGGTGGCTTTCAAGTGTCGATGCTGCCTTATTATGTTGATAATTTGGGTCCGCACTGGCTAGCAAAAGGCGGGGTGTTTGTCGTTGCCAATATCCGTGGTGGTGGCGAATTCGGCCCAGCATGGCACCAAGCAGCACAAGGCGTGAATCGACAACGCAGCTTTGATGATTTCATTGCGGTTGCTGAGGATTTAATTGCTCGCGGCATCACCTCGCCGCGCCGTCTTGGTATTCAGGGCGGTAGTCACGGCGGATTGCTGGTCGGCGCTTGTTTTACGCAACGCCCAGAGCTATTTAACGCGGCCGTATGTGAAGTGCCCTTGCTCGACATGTTGCGTTATACCGAGCTACACGCCGGAAAAAGCTGGATTGATGAATATGGCGATCCCAATCAGCCTGAAGATAGGGCAGTGCTTGCGGCCTATTCGCCTTACCACCATATCAAACCGGTCGCTGAGCAAAGCTATCCCAAGATACTCCTCACCACTAACCGCCAAGATGATCGGGTGCATCCTGCGCACGCCAGAAAAATGGCTGCCAAATTAGAGCACCTTGGGCATGAGGTACTGTTCTTTGAGAACGACAAAGGCGGACATAGCGGGAATGTCGGCGCGAGCGAAATGGCGGCAGATTTAGCGCGAGTACTGACGTTTTTGCATCAGCAGCTGATGGATTGATTTGTTAGGTATTGCTCTGTACAGTATAAATAATAAAGCCTATATAGCAATACCCTTCACCTACTCTAACGCTTCTTTTTCGACCAATACATACCTGTCAACTCGAAGCAACTTTCTGGTAGCGCTTCGGCTTGTTGAATGATTTTAGCTTGCGCGTCGCCGATGGCTTGGTTGTAAATGTGCGGGCCAATTTCGCGAATGATGTAATCTAGCAAAAATCCAGCTTGTAGTTCGCCAATATCGACATCAAGTTCTTCGCTGCAGTAGCGTTGAATTGAGGCGTGTAATTGCGGATGCAGGGTTTTATCGAGTTGAATGGTCATTTTTAATGCCTAAGCGGGCCAAATTGCGCCCAAAACGCGCTCACCGCATGCACCAGTGACCGCAGGTAAATTAGCCGTCAGGCCGGACAGGCAACGCTGCGCCAGCCAAGCGAAAGCAAACGCTTCAACCCAATCTGGATCAACCCCCAAATCCTGCGTACTTTGAATTTTGCACGGCAGGTAGGCGGCTAACCGCTGCATTAAATGTGCGTTATGCACGCCACCGCCACAAACATACACTTCATCGGGCGCGCCATACTGAGTGATGGCGAATGAAATACTCCACGCAGTTAACTCGCACAGTGTCGCTTGTACGTCGGCAGGCGCGTCGTTGCGCGCAGCAAGGTGGCGATTGAGCCACGTCAGGTGAAACAAGTCTCGACCCGTACTTTTGGGGGCAGAAAGTAAAAAGAAGGGCTCAGCTTGCATCTGTGCCAATAAATCAGGCAGCACCTTACCCGTCGCCGCCCACTCGCCGTTGGCGTCGTAATGGCGGTTTAGGTGTTGCAAGATCCAAGCGTCTAGCAATACATTGCCAGGTCCGCTATCAAAACCAATCACCTCGCCGTTGGCGGCAAGGTGGCTCAAATTGGCAATGCCACCGATATTGACTAACACGCGGTTTGAATTAGGCTTGGCAAATAAAGCTTGATGAAACGCCGGCACCAGTGGCGCGCCTTGCCCACCCGCCGCCACATCGCGCGAGCGAAAATCACCGACCACGGTAATGCCAGTATACTCAGCCAGCAAAGCATGGTTACCGATTTGCAGTGTATACCCACACTCAGGACGGTGACGGATGGTTTGGCCGTGATTGCCAATCGCGACGATGTCTGCTGCGGCGACGCCTGCTTGTTTGAGTAAGGCCAATACCACGTCAGCACAAGCGCGGCTATGTGCATTGCCGGCAATCTGCGCCAAATGGATTTCATCGTGACTCGGCGCTTGCAGTTGAAATAATTGCTGACGCAAATCAGTAGATAGTGGCGCGCCAAGGCTGGCGACTAATTGCGGCGTTTCACCTGCCAAATCAACGATGACGGCATCGATACCATCAAGGCTCGTTCCCGTCATCAAGCCAACAAACCATTGCGACATCTTATTGGGCATACTATTTGCACTCTAAACTAATCAATTTGCGCTAATTCTACCCTGTTGAGCAGGGCCAATTGTTGTTTTGTACTGGATGCCAATGGTTTGAATGCAGCCATTTGTGTTGCATTGAGTGGTTTGCTGTTGGGTAATTTGAGCGCTAACGGATCGACCTGCTTACCGTTTACCTTAAATTCGTAGTGCAAATGCGGGCCAGTCGCGCGGCCCGTTTGACCTACGGCGCCCAGCGTGTCGCCTTGCTTGATCGTTTGTCCCGCTTTGAGGCCTTTGGTGTGAGCGGATAGGTGAGCATACAAAGTACTGTATTGATCGTCATGTTTGACCTCAACGAACTTACCGTAGCCGCTGTCTTGCCCAACGCGCGTCACCACGCCATCCGCGGTATTGTGCACCGGCGTGCCAGTCGGCGCGGCGTAATCGATGCCTTTGTGTGATTTCCAAGTAAACAGCACTGGATGAAAACGCATTGAAAATCCAGAACTAATCCGCGAAAATTTCACCGGCGAAGAAAGAAAGCTTTGAGCTGTGCTATTGCCCGCGGCGTCATAATACGCGCCCGTCGCGCCGCTGCCTTCAAACCAAATGACTTCGTGGGTTTGACTGTTATTGATAAATTGCGCGGCTAAAATTTTACCAGTGCGAATGATCTGACCGCCACTGCGTTCGGTCTCAAAGATCACCGAAAATTGGTCACCTTTCTTTAGGCTATGGTGAAAGTCAATTTTGCCGTCAAATGCATCAATCAATTGCTGGGCAATCGCATCAGGCAGGCCGACTGCATCCGTTGCGGCGTAAAACGAAGAATGAATCGTACCCGTTTTATATTCAGTATTTTTCTCAGTGACCGCAGGGGCGATTTGGGTACGAAATTGCTCGCCTTCACGCAGAACTTGAATCAATTCACCCGCTCGATTGAGGTAACTCAATTGCAGCAAGCGCCCATCCGCCATCGTTTGCGCTTGAATTGAGTGCCCGGCAGAAAGCTCGTACATTGCCCTTGCTGCTGCATCAGTCCGAATGAAATCCCACGCTTGCTGGTCATTAATCGCTAATTTACTGAATAATTTACCAAGACTGTCGCCCGTCTGGATGTTTTCCTCACGCCAAAAAGGCGTGTTACTACTTGGGCTGATTAATTCTGGGGTCATCAAAGCTTGTGTAACTTGGCTGACCTGTACCGTCTCGTTCGGGCCATACTCCACCACGCCATAGGCCGTCATCGTCGCTGTAATCGGCAATGCTAATGCCGCAAGCAGCCAGCCCAAATGTTTTTGTTGCCACGAAATCTTGGCTTTCATTGCGGCGTTTTCATGCCTGTCCACATGGGTTTGCGGTAAAATCTTGTTCATAAATCACATTTCCGTAAAACGAGGTGGCGAAGCTAGGAGGGGAGGAGGCTTGGAAAAGTTCCTACCTGCAGGTGCTTCGGTCAGCGCAAAGTCGAGACAGACGAGCTTGTGGGCATGAAAAATCAGCTAAGGCCAAAGCGGGTGAGACTTTAGCATCAAATTTAACGCTCGCAGTGTGGGTGTAATTATTCACACATTGCGAAAATCAATATAACTACCGTATTAAGCTAAAGCCCTCGTCAAACAAAAGCTGCAAGCACATACCAATACGAAACAACTAGGAATACACCATGAACGCCATTCCCGAAATCCGTGCGGGTCAGTCGGTAGAACTGCTTAAAGCGCTACACATCCTGACACGTGATGGCAAACTCAACCAAGACAGCCGCCGCAAACTAAAACAGGTTTACCACTTGTTTAATTTTATCGAGCCACTGCTCGTATCGACACTTGCCGATCACGAGCACGTGACATTGGTCGACCACGGTGCGGGCAAGTCGTATCTGGGCTTCATTATTTACGATTTGTTTTTTAAGGATAAAAAAGCGGGCCACATCTACGGCACAGAGTTTCGCTCAGAATTAGTCCAAAAATCCCGTGAACTAGCAACGCTGTGTGGTTTTGATCGGATGACGTTCTTGGACATGTTGGTTGAGCAAGCGGCTGCCGCCAAAGAGATGCCAGCGCAAATCGACATTGTTACCGCGCTGCACGCCTGTGACACCGCCACCGATGATGCGATTAAATTTGGTCTGGAAAAAAACGCCCGCCACATGGTCTTGGTGCCATGCTGCCAAGCCGAAGTTGCCAGCGTGCTGCGCAAACACAAAGCCAAATCATTGAGCAAAACGCCGCTCGCCGAAATGTGGCGCCACCCAATCCATACCCGCGAATTCGGCAGCCAACTGACCAATGTGCTGCGCTGCTTGCAATTACAAGCCAACGGCTATCAAGTCACGGTGACGGAATTGGTGGGTTGGGAGCATTCGATGAAAAATGAATTGATCATCGCCAGCCAAAGTAAGGACGCACCACGTAAACAAGCGCGTGAAAAAATTACCCAGATTTTAGAAGAAACCAGTTTGGGTGATATGGCGGGACGGTTTTTGTATTAATGGCTTGGCGCAATGGCCAAAAATAAATAACAGTAGCTTGGGTGGCGCGTAGCAATACCCATCATTCCCAAGGTGCTGGCACCGTCAATTACGGCTCGATCCATCTTCACACTGCCACAATAGTCGCAATATGTTGGAATTACTCCAATTTTTATATGTCCAGCGCATCAAAGGTTTTGCGGTGCCGAGTGCGCCGCATTTCGATAGCGATGCAAGTAGCCAGTGGTTTGAGCAAAAACTATGAGCCGCAACGCGGTATTTGGAGTTTGGCTCGGGCGGTTCGACGTATTTAGCCGCCAAACTCAACAAACCATTTGTGTGCGTTGATTCGGATCGGTTTTTTCTGCGTGCGGTAGCGCAAAAAATCACCGCTGATGGCTTATTCAATCCAGCTTCGCAAAGCTATTTACCGCGAAATATCGGCTTGACGCGCGAATGGAGCCAGCCCGTTGCTTGGGGCGCGCTCAGTCAACGGCGTCAAGCTAGTTTTCGGCGCTACTCCGATTTTCCTGTCGAATCTTTGCAGCAGAATGGTTACCCCGATTTAATCTTGGTCGATGGTCGTTTTCGAGTGGCCTGCGCACTCAAAGCGATTCGGGCTTTACAGGCGCAATTAAACTGGACTTTGGTGGTCGATGACTATGTTGGTCGCCCTGAATATGAAGTAATTGCGGAATTTGCCAAGCTAGATTGTTTCGTTGGCCGTATGGCGGTGTTTTGCTCGAACATCACACGAACGAAAGCTGAGCTAGATAAGGCGATTCAAGCTTATGAGCTTGATTTTAGATAGCCTCAACTGGGATCTCGCCTATAGAAATCCGACCAAAACAAAGTCACAACACGAAGGAGAGGCAGTACCCGACCCAAAGCGGTCATTTAGACGTTAGCGTTTGAAAATAACACTATGATTGTGCTGCCGCGCTTTTTGCTTTGAGCTTGCGAAGCGGCAGCAACATCAGAAGACTCAGGCATCCCACCAATAAAACAAGATAGTCAGCGACATTAAGACCGAAGCCGACTAGACGCACTTGGGTTAGCTTTGCTGGATTAGCATGAATCAAAATTTCTTTGCCGATAGGCCAAGCGCCAGCGGCCTGTTTTGCAGAAACTTCGGAGCTACTACAAACAAGCCCAGATGTTTGAAGTTCGGTAACATGAGTTGCGCCATTCAATTGAAAGCTGACAATGCTTTTAGGGCAATAAGTAACCCCTTTACTTGCATTTGCCCTGTTGACTGTCGTTTCTTTGATGGTGGCAGATACTTGAGGCCACTTTTTCGTCTCCGAGACACTCCAATACGCAGCATAAAAGTAAAGAAAACAGAGCAAGCTAAGGAGGAGCGAACCTACTCCAAGCGCCCATTTAAATATGGTGAATGCCTTCATGGTGATGAATACCTAAATTGTCTGCTTCTGGCCGACAGCAGTCTCTGAATTTAAATTTACATGTATTGCCATGCTGTCATTGCAAAATATGGACTACATGGCAATACATCAGTAATTATTTCCAAACCACCAAAGCATGATTTTTCTTGCCACGGCGCAATAGTGTGTAGCGGCCGAATTTGTAATCGGCTTCGGTAATCGTCGCCGTCAAATCCGTCACTTTTGCGCCATTCACAATCGCTGCGCCGCTTTCGATAAAACCACGCGCTTGGCTTTTTGAGGTGGCTAGCTCAGTAGCCGCCAATACGTCAATTAGGCCATTGGCGTCGCGCGCCAATTCAAACGTTGGTAAACCATCGAGTGCGAGTTGCTCAAAATCTTGCTCAGTAAGGCCATCTTGATCTTCAGCAAATAGCGATTGGCTGATGCGCTCGGCGGCAATGACCGCGTCTTTACCGTGCACGAGTTCAGTGACTTGCTCGGCCAGAATGCGTTGACCTTCTGGTTTTTTGCCCGACGCTAAATCGGTCGCTTCAATCGCTGCGATTTCATCCACACTGAGGAAAGTAAAGTAGCGTAGGAATTTGTAAACGTCGGCGTCGGCGCTCGATAGCCAGAATTGGTAAAACTTATACGGTGAGGTTTTTTTGCTGTCCAACCAAATCGTACCTGATTCGGTTTTGCCAAATTTAGTGCCGTCCGCTTTCGTCACTAAAGGTAGCGTCAAACCATGTACCGATTGTTGACGCATGCGGCGGGTTAAATCGGTACCGGCGGTGATATTACCCCATTGGTCTGAGCCGCCGATTTGCAGTTGGCAGCCATATTGGGCGTTCAGCTCAACAAAGTCGTAGCCTTGCAGCAGACTGTAGGTGAATTCGGTGAAGGAAATGCCGTCGCCATCGCGATCGAGGCGCTGCTTGACCGATTCTTTATTCATCATGCTGTTGACGGAAAAATGCTTGCCGATGTCGCGCAAGAAGCTCAGCACATCCATCTTGCCGAACCAGTCATGGTTATTTGCCATAACGGCTGCATTGCTACCGTCAAAACTCAAAAATGGCTCGACTTGGGTGCGGATTTTGCCGACCCAGCCTTCAATCACATCGAGTGTATTGAGTTTGCGCTCGGCGGCTTTAAATGATGGATCGCCAATCATGCCGGTCGCGCCACCGACGAGTGCAATCGGCTTGTGGCCGGCTTGCTGAAAGCGCTTGAGCACCAGTAGCGGCACCAAACTACCAATATGCAAGCTGTCCGCCGTTGGGTCAAAGCCGCAATACAGCGTAATTTTGCTTTCAGCTAGTATTTTTTCGAGTGCGGCGGCATCGGTTTGTTGGGCGATGAGGCCGCGTTGTTCTAAGTCTGCTAATAAGTTAAAGGTTGTCATGATGTATTCCATGTTCGGGCCATGCCCAGTGGGTATATTGCTCTAAGTATTGGCTAGAAAAAGCGCTAGCTCAATACCCCTAAATCTAATTTCAAGGCTCGATCACAGCGAGCGGCCAGATCAGTATCGTGCGTCACAATCACAAAACCGGTGCCGCTGTCTCTGGCCAATTCCAGCATCAAATCAAACACCACCGCCGCATTGGTTCGATCTAAATTGCCGGTGGGTTCGTCCGCCAACACACAAGCGGGACGAGTCACTAAAGCGCGGGCAATAGCGGCACGTTGTCGCTCTCCGCCTGACAGTTCGCTCGGCTTGTGATGACTGCGCGCAGCCAGGCCGACTTTTTCCAGCATGGCTTCAGCGATTTTTAGGGCTTGCGCTTTTTTCATTCGCCGAATCAATAGCGGCATCGCGACGTTTTCCGCCGCAGTAAACTCAGGCAGTAAATGGTGGAATTGATACACAAAACCCAAATGCTGATTCCGTAATTCGCCTCGCGCGTTTTCACTCAGCGAGAATGGATCTTTACCCAGCAAACACACTTCGCCCGAGCTTGGTGTGTCGAGCGCACCAAGGCAGTGGAGCAGGGTGGATTTGCCCGAGCCTGACGCACCAACAATGGCGACGATTTCACCGGCTTTCAATTCAAAATCGACTGCGGTGAGTACGGGTGTTGATAGCTGACCAGAAATATAGGTTTTACCCATCTGCGTGGCCGACAAGATCAGATTACTCATAACGCAATGCCTCCGCTGGGTTAATGCGCGACGCGCGCCAGCTTGGGTAGAGCGTTGCCACCAAGGAAAGCACCAGTGAAATAACGCCAATGCTGATGACATCATTCGGGATGATTTTGGAAGGCAACTCGGTAATTAAATACACATCGGCAGACAAAATTTGCGCGCCAATTACCCGTTCAATAAATGGCACGATCGTGCCGATATTGGCCGCTACTAACAAGCCACCGAGCACGCCTGCGCCAGTACCGATGACGCCCGAGATTGCCCCGTTGACCAAGA
>CAUPHX010000077.1:0-10775 GCA_963511125.1 uncultured Deefgea sp.
AATTTTGGCAAACATAAACAGACTCCAGCGCAGGGCTATATTAGTATTTCATCATGCATCTTGTCTGAAGCGAATCAAGCTGACAATGTTTTTTTATGCGCTGTAATGTTTGCAAGGTTAATTTGTTGACTTAATGAAATATTTAAATCTATAGGTATATTGCTAAATCCATTATTTTTAATGCTCTTCAGGAATATACTGCCAGTTGCCATTGAATTAAACCAAGACTTGCCGCGTGCTCGCCATATAGTGATGAATCTGTTTTTCGATCTCGGGCGCAATCATCAAGTCTGGGCGACGGCCATGCGGGCAGGGTAGGTTGGGTGTGGTGCCAAACAGTCGGCAAATCAGCGGGCGTTCCAGATACACCGTACAGCCTTGGTCGGCTAAGTGCGGGCAATTTAACTCAGCCAATGCCGCTTCGTGCTCGGCCGCGGTTTTGCGCGGCAAGCGTGACATTTCTTCAGGGGATGTGGTTACCGGCCCACAGCAATCATGACAGCCGGGAATGCATTCAAACTTTGGAATGCGTTGGCGTAAAAAACGAATGGTTTGGCTGTGCGGGTTCATGGTTCTTGCGCGGAGAAATGAGGGATTTTACACCCGAATCGCCGCGAACCTGATTTGGATTGAGTACTGGCTTAGACCTTATAGCGATCAATTGCGTTGTGCAATTGCTCACGCAATTCGCGCAGTTCATTACCTGCCTTGGCGGTTGCCGCAGCAGTCGTGCTGACATGCTCTGTCATTTGTGCCACGCGTTCAACTTGCTGCGCCATACTGCTACTCGCGGTAGATTGTTCGCGCATCGCAGATGAAATTTCACTCACTTGTTCAACGACATTATCCGCTTCTTGCCGAATTTGTTGGATGGCTTGGCTCGCCGATTCGGCTTCACTCACGCCTTGGTTGACTTGCTCAACGGTCTGCTGCATCGCCGAAACAGTTTGCGCGGCTTCATTTTGAATCGATTGAATATTGGCGGTGATTTCTTTAGTGGATTGCCCTGTGCGTTCAGCCAATTTTCTCACTTCATCGGCCACCACGGCAAAACCCCGGCCTTGCTCACCGGCACGCGCCGCTTCAATCGCCGCATTGAGCGCTAATAAATTGGTTTGATCGGCGATGTCTTTAATGACGCCCACCACGATATTAATATCATTGGTGCGGTTTTTAAGTGATTCAATTTGCCCTGCGGCACTGTGAACTAAATTTGCAATTTGATTGATGCGGCCAATGGTGGTTTGAATGACTTCGCCACCATTGCTGGCAAGTTGGCCAGCGCTACGCGCAGTATGGCTGGCTTGTTCAGAGCGATCTGCAACATGAGAAATACTGACGGTCACTTCTTCAACGCCCGCCGCCATCGATGAGGTGGCACTACTGACATGATTGGCTGTAGTGGCTAATTCTTCACTAGAGGTGGAAATAACACTCACGGTAGTGCCCACGTTATGGCCCACTTGGTGCAGCTGTTTGATGCTTTGTTGCAGCGTTTCAAGTAGGCGATTGAAGGCTTGCAGCGTTTGCGCCACTTCATCGCTGCCTTTGTCTTCTACGCGCGAAGTGAAGTCAAATTGGGTTGCCACGCGCTCAACGGTATCTTTCATTCGATTGAGTGGATTGGTTACGCTTCGTGAGATTAATTGGCCCACCAAGATTAGCAGCACAGAAACGACCAAGACCATCACCACGGCAATGGTGACCATGCTTTCGAGCGCATCAAAGGCCTCCTCACGCATATTACTGGCGGCTTTGTCGTTATACTCGATGATTTTGTTCATTGATCCCGTAACCGCGTCTGCTTCAACACGAATTCCTACTGCTGCAGCAAGTGCACCTGCATTATCATTCGCGTCTGATAGTGCCAATATTTTTGGGTAGTCATTTTTGTAGGCCGCCCAATCTTTTTTGAGCTGATCCAGATTGCCCTGATCTTCAGGGCTTATAATCAGTTGTTGATATGCAGCTAATCCCTCCTCGAAATGGCTTGACTCGGTGGCAATGCTCTTTTCTAAGTTGGCTTTTTTTGTCGCATCAGGCTCTAGCAAGTGAAATAAAATCAAGCGCCGAACATTAGCAAAATCGCCTGCCATTGCATTGATGCGTGTGATGGATGGGATTGAATTGTTAGTAATTTCCTCCAGCGCATGGCGAACCGGTCGAGCATCCAAAATGACCGCGGCTAAAATAATAAGTAGTGCTACAACACCTGATAGCGACATCAGAAATAAACGCACAGAAACTTTCATCAAGCACCCAGTTTGGAATGATTTTTAGAGTTTAAAACTAGTTGGGGGTTGCTTGATTTTCAAGCCTTATTTCTCAGGTAACAGATTGAAAATGCATTCAAACTTTAGACGTGTGTTATTTGGTGCCAATAAAGAAACCCTGTTATAATCTGGGCTCTGCGGGCGTCGTATAATGGTAATACCCATGCTTCCCAAGCATGAGCCGTGGGTTCGATTCCCATCGCCCGCTCCAAATAAATGAAAGCCAGAAGTCTGTCGATTTCTGGCTTTTTTGCATTGCAGCTCGCTGGAGTGAATCGGCGGCAATCTATTGAGGCAACACTGATGCGCGACAAACCACGTTCTAAACCCGCTTCTCCTCGTTCTGCAGCTGCACCCAAACTGCCGGCAGAGCTGCATCCGCGCAACCGCCATCGTGGCCGTTATGATTTTCCCGCTTTGATTGCCGATTGCCCTGAATTGCGCGCCTTTGTTGCGGTGAATCAGTATGGCGACGAGTCGATTGATTTTGCCAATCCGGCGGCAGTCAAAACGCTGAATCGCGCTTTGTTGGCGAAGTTTTATGGCGTAAAAAACTGGGATGTGCCAGCGGGTTATTTATGCCCGCCGATTCCGGGGCGCGCCGATTATATTCACAATCTGGCTGATTTATTGGATCAGAGCTATCGCGGCAAGATTCCTGAAGTCGTGCGGGTGCTGGATATTGGTTGCGGCGCGAATTGCGTTTACCCATTGATTGGCGCGGCCGAATACGAGTGGGAAATGGTCGGCTCGGAAGTGGATGCCGTGGCTTTGAAAAACGCCCAGCAGATTGTCGAGGCAAATCCACAATTGAATATCGAGCTGCGTTTGCAAAAGATTCCGGCGGCGATGTTTTTAGGCATTGTGCAAGACGGTGAGTATTTTGATCTGACTTTATGCAATCCACCGTTTCATGCTTCGCTTGAAGAGGCGACGGCGGGCTCGCAACGTAAATGGAAAAACCTCGGTAAAGCGCCGCATGGCAAAACGGCGACTGCACAATCTGCGCCGGTACTTAATTTTGGTGGCCAAGGTGGTGAGTTGTGGTGCGAGGGCGGCGAAGAGGCATTTATTCAACGCATGATTTCCGAAAGTCGCCAAATTGGTCAACGTTGCTTGTGGTTTACCAGTTTGGTCTCCAAAGCCAGTAGTTTGCCGCTGCTGTACCGCACGCTAGACAAAGCGGGCGCGCTCGATGTGCGCACCATCGACATGAGCCAAGGGCAAAAGCAAAGCCGTGTGCTGGCGTGGACGTTTATTCCGCCAGTCTCACACGAACGGTTTTCCTCGGTTCTTTCTGAATCGGGCCGCTGAAATCCCTTTTTTGGCAGTAAATTGCCGATGAAAATTACTGAGACTGGGAAAACCACTATCGAGTGCCACGCGGGGTAGGGCGTACTGCGTGGTCAGCAGCAAATTACAGGCGTGCCCCAAACGCAGCTCAGACAGCAAGTCGCTAAAGCTTTTGCCGACTTGACGGGCAATCAGGCGTTTGAGTGTGGTTTCATTGATGTTGGCCGCGCTAGCGAGTGTACTTAGCGTGATGGATTCGCGGTAATGTTGATGCAAAAAATCCAGCGCGATTTTTAAGCGTGGATCACCGACTGGTTCATTAGCGGGCGCGAGTTCAAGATAGCGGGCGCGTTGATCGCTGGGTAATTGCCGCAAAATATCCAACAAACACAGTACGCGTTCCAGCCCTTTTAATGTCAGCAATTGCGCAAAGCGCGGTGCGAGTTGGCTGGCCAGTTCACGGCTAAAAATCACCCCATGCCGAATTCGCCTTAACCATTGCCCCAATTCCCGCAACTCTGGCAGGCCTTGCTCGGCCAATTGATGCAGCCATTCCTCACGAAAAAACACCACATGAATTTCGATTTGTTTGTGATCGGGCGCGGTTTTTCCTTGCCATGAATGCGCTAAATTCGGGGCGACCAGCGTGAGGTCAATGTCGGTGAAATCGCTGACATCGTCGCCTAAATACCGTAAACCGTTGGCACCAGCGGTCAAGGTAATTTCGTATTCCGGGTGATAGTGCAAATGAAAGGGAATCACTTCACCCAGATAATGATTGTGCCGCCATGGCAGCGCATGGGTGCTACCGATCCATTCACGAAATAGCATAGGTGGCCTTAGACGATAAGTGGATTAAATTGTACCTAATGTGGATTTATTGCGCAGATATTCACGAAATACTGTGCTCAATATGAAGGGGTTAAGCAATGGAAAATTTAGGTTTAAATCACATCAATCTGCGCGTGCCCGCTGATTTACTGGAGGCGATGCGTGAGTTTTATTGTTCCGTACTCAAGCTGCAAGTCGGCTTTCGTCCTGCATTTGGTACTTTGGGTTATTGGCTGTATGCGGGCGAGCAACCGGTGATTCATCTGTCGGTACTCAAGGGTGAAACGGCGATCGATCTGAGCTTGCCTCGCGTGGTGGATCATATTGCCTTCACCTGCTGCAATATTGAGCAGGCCGAGGCGCAGTTGAGTGCCTTGGGCGTGGCGTATCGCAAGATGGATTTTGCTGATGAAGGCATCAGCCAAATCTTCATGCAAGACCCCGCAAATAATACGGTGGAGTTACATTTCAAGCATTAAGCAAATAACTGCTAGTATTGCTTTTTACGCCTTTAAATGTATGACCTGCGTTTAAATACATCATTTATTTTCTGTGGCTAGAGCGCTCGCAGCGTTTAAACCTCTTCTAACGAGACTTTTAGGGTCTGTACTACATTCGTGAGCTTGTTTTGCAAGGCGGCTTCATCGGTATACGTGGCGGCGATTTTTTCCCAGCCGTTACGAACGACACTCAATAAATTTTCTTCTTGCCGGTCCGATAGACCAAAAGCAGAAAGAGCACTTTCCATTTGCATCATCACGTCGCCAAACAAGGCGGTTCGCTCAACGTTGCCTTGCCGTTGTTGTTGATCGATTTCGCTTAAGGTGCTGGTCAAGGATTGAATCGAATTCATAATGGCAAGTTGGTTTTGCGTCGCAATCAACGTGGTTTTAACTTTAATCGCTTCAAGGCGTGATTCGGCTGCTTCAATCAAAATAGCGAGGTGATCGCGCAGGCGACCGCAGCGGTCTTCGTCGTCGAGCGGCATATTATTGACGACCAGTTGCACGTTGGGATAGTGGATTGAGAGGCGATTTCGAAAGCTCATGATTCGATCCATGCTGGCCATTTTTTGTAAAATAGCCAATTCAACATTGGATGCTTCGCCTCTGGGATTGAGCGCAACCACGCCGGTGTCGGTTTTGAGTTGCACGAAACCATCGAGTTGGAATTGTTGCAGTGCGGCGATCACGAGTTGCGCTAATCCTTGGGCGGTATTATTGGCGTTGAAGTTTTTCAGTGTTTCCATCAGCAAGCCGGTTTCACTCATGCTGCTCATTGCGGTGAAGGCGGTGCTGGTGGCGTAATTGATTTTGGACTTCATTTGCTTGCGTTCGCCACTGATTTGCAGCATGTGCGCAATATGAGTCATCAGCACTTTATGATTGATGGGTTTGGTGATGAAACCCTGCCCACCGACATCATAAACTTTGAGCAATTCGTCGGTGTTTTCCTTAGCCGACATCAGCATGACAGGGATGTCGGATAATTCAAGATCATCACCAATGGCTTTGCATAAAGTAAACCCATCCATATTGGGCATTTGTACATCGGCAATGATTGCGGTCGGTTTGCTTTCTTGCGATTTGAGTAGCCCCGCCTCTCCATCTTCGGCTTCGATAACCTGATATTCGGTTTCGAGCATTTTGCGCACCAAGATACGGATAATTGCATCATCATCAACCACTAAGATGAGGGGTTTGTTTGCGGCATCAAGCATGAGATTACCTTTAAGCAAAGAGTGTCTTTGCAGTGTAGTCGGTGGGCAAAAAACTGCCATTAGAGCAGCCATAAAAATAGGGCTTTCGCCCTATTCTTGAGTGATGAAATCATCGCCGTTTAAAACTCAGCCCATTCTTCGTCTTCATCCTTGACCCTAGCTTGGCTGATCGGTTTCTGGATGGGTTTGGTCATTGCTTTGGTCATTACTTTGGCTGGGGATTTTGCGATATTCCTTGTTTTGCTAGCGCCATTTTTGAGTTTGAATACGCCAACCAACTCGGCGAGCTGGCCTGCTTGTTCTTGCAATGACTCGGCTGCGGCAGCGGCTTGCTCGACCAAGGCCGCATTTTGCTGGGTCACTTCATCCATATTGGTGACGGCTTGATTGACTTGTGCAATACCTGCGCTTTGCTCTTTGGACGCTTCGGCAATCTCCGCCATGATGTGCGTCACGCGCTGAATACTGGTTTCGATTTCAATCATCGTGCTGCCTGCCGTGTTGACGATTTGGCTGCCACGTTCGACTTCATTCACACTGTCGCTAATCAGTGTTTTGATTTCTTTGGCAGCAACGGCAGAGCGTTGGGCGAGATTGCGCACTTCGGACGCCACCACGGCAAAGCCTCGGCCTTGTTCTCCGGCGCGGGCGGCCTCCACGGCAGCATTGAGCGCCAAAATATTGGTTTGGAAGGCAATACCGTCGATGACACTGATGATGTCGACAATTTTGCGCGATGCGTCATTGATCGCCCCCATGCTACTCACGGCGTCTTGCACCAGATCCGCGCCTTTTTTGGCGATTTGTTCGGAGTTACGCGCCAGTTTGCTGGCTTCGATGGCATTTTCGGCATTTTGTTTGACGGTACTGGCGAGTTCTTCACTGCTGGCGGCGGTTTCCTCTAAGCTCGCCGCTTGTGCTTCAGTGCGGCGCGATAGATCCGCATTGCCTTGCGAAATTTCCTGTGAGGCCACATTGATGGTGCTGCCAGCGAGTTGAATTTCACTGACTAAATGCTGCAATTTGTCGACAGTGGCATTGATGCCGTCTTTGGTTTCACCAAATAGACCCGCGTAGTCTTTATCAATGGTTTGCGTCAAATCACCATCGGCCAAGGCATTGGCCACCCGCATTACATCGCGCAAACCGGTTTCAGTCACATCCGACAGGCGATTAAGTAGGGTGGCAAGACGAGCGCTAAAGCCTTGTTTATCCCGCAAATCTAGCCGTGGGCTAAAGTTGCCTTGCTCGGCGGCGGCAGCGACGATGCTTTCAATCTCGGCAACAATGCTGCTGAGTGCAAACACCGTGTGGTTGACGCCATCTTTAGCGCGGCCAAACAGGCCCGGATAGTCTTTTTGAATCGTTTGGCTCAAGTCACCTTCGGAGAGTGCATTGGCAACCCGCAAAATATCATTGAAACCCACATCGCAGGTATTGATTAACAAATTCAAATCTTCAACCATGGCTTTAAATTTGAACTGGTAGCGTTCAGCATCCACCCGCACACTAAAGTCACCTTGCGCGCCGGCTTCGGCCAGTAGTTTTACGTCGTTGCTGATGGCGACGAGGGCTTGTTTGACTTGATCGACGGCTTGGGTGATCTGCGCTTGCTCGCCATTGAGTCGAACCATATCGACGTCAAAATTGCCTTGTGCATATTGAGCGATGATTTGGACGGTTTGTTCGGTCACATTAATGTGTGAAGTCACCAGTTGATTGGTTTCTCTAGCCATTTCTTGGAATGAGCCAGAAAAATACTCGGCATTCATCCGAGCGCTGGTCGTTCCTGCGGCATGGCTTTTGGCCATATCAGATTGCGCTTGAATAAATTGCAGTACTGTACATTGCATGCCGTGCATGGCATTGAGTAATAAACTCATTTCATCGTAATTGCGCAGCGTGATCTCATTGTCGAGCTTACCGCCAGCGATATTTTCGGCAATCACCACCGCGCGGCTCAGTGGAATGGAAATCGCACGCACTAAGAGCACGCATGAAATCAGCGCCAGCACCAAGCCTAATCCAATCAGCCCAATGGCGATCAATTTGACGCGCTCGTAACTGGCCTGAGCGTTGGTGTATTCGGCCTTGGCAACATCAAGTTGTAAATTCATCAGCGCCGTAATTTCCTCGCCAACCGGATCGACGACGGTATACACCGGCGCAATAAATTGAATCAGTTCGCCTTGGATAGTATTGGATTTCCCTGCGACAAATTGCGCCAGTTTGCCAATCTCTACATTGGCCTTGGCAAAGCGGGCTTCGGACTCTGCCGCCAGTTTGGCTTCTTCGGGGGTGAGGGTGGTGGCTTTATAGTTGCCCCATTCGCGGGCAATATCGGCTTGGGCTTGTTGGATATTTTTGGCGGTTTCTTCTGCCGTAAACATGCCTGCATTGGCTTTGTTCATGGCGTCGATAATGTTCACGGCGTACGCATCAGCAACGAGTTTGAGCTGTTTGAGTGGTACAACACGGTCTTCGTAAACGGTTTTTAATGATTGGTTAACCTGTTGAAGATTGTACAATCCCATTCCACCCATCAACACCAACAGCAGAGATAAAAATAAAACGGTGTAAATGATGCGTTGCTTGATAGAGAATTTCATTGGTGTACCTCGTTGTCGGCTGATTATCGCCGCTGAGAAATAAGCACTAAAAACAGATTATTTAATTACTGGTGTTGCTTGCTGTAGTAATTGTTGGGCAAGAAATTGCAATGTCAAGGTAATGCATAGATGGGGCTTGGTTTTTGGCGCTAAGCGGCTTTGAATATAAGTGGCTAATAATATTGATTATTTATTGTTTGCCAGCGCATCGTGACGATGGCGAAAGGAATTTGCGGTATGACTCAAGCGGACTCATTACAAACACTCGTTCAGCAGGTGAATGCTTTTGCTGACGAGCGTGATTGGCGGCAGTTTCATAGCCCGAAGAATTTAACGATGGCGTTGACGGTCGAGGCTGCGGAGTTGCTGGAGATTTTTCAGTGGGTTGAGTCAAATGATTCGCTGGTGCTGACCGACGCGCAGCGCACTGCCAGTGAGCACGAAGTGGCCGATATTTTGCTGTATTTACTGCGATTTTGTGAGATGACAAAGATCGATTTAATCGCCGCCGCCGAGGCAAAAATCAAGCTCAATGCGCAAAAATATCCAGTTGAGTTGGCGAAAGGAAAATCGGCCCGATCCATTGATTTATGAATCGAGCCGATTTTGAGAGGTGAGTACGCCATACTCACTCAGAACACATGTTTGTAGAGCTATCCCTGGGAATCTTCTGTAGGTCAAGATTTTGCAGCTTCTCCTCGGTGTTCCTGAGGGATATTTCTACCTACGCTTCGTGTCTAAACAGCCGTCGGGGGTGAAGTAAGACGCTGGCTAGCAATGGGCGCATTGACTGCAGCAGCCGAAAGTAATGAAATCCAGCCGAACGCATTAAACATCTGATTGCGTTCACTAAAAGTAGGTTTGGCGATGGTTTGAGTGTTGGTTTTCATGGCGCAGCTCCAAAGTCATTTCGAGAAAGAGTTGTGTTTGGACACAGTTCAAGTTTATGAAATGCGAGGATTGAGGTCGCTGAAAAATTACCCATTCCAATGGTATAAAAATACACCGACATAATTGTTGGCGATGCACTAATTAGAACGATACAAATTGTGCAGCCGATTTAATCTAACAAGTCATTGTGCCGCGATGGTAATTCACGCCACAGCTGCAAGCTGCGATGATCAATAATTTTTAGCGTAGTTTGATTGCTCAGCCACGCGGTCAGCCCTTCGCGCAGATCATTCAGTTCTTCTACTGCAAAACCATATAAATCACGCAGTAAAGCACCGTGGGCAATGCCGATTTCGCCTTCAAAAATGGTAGCCGTCGCCAAATAGCCTTCATCGCCAATAATGGCCAGCCAGTACACACGGTCTTGTTCTTCGAGCAATGCCAAAGTGCCTTTGGGCCGTTCGGCCAATTCTTGCGCCACCAGCTGCGCCACCGCGTGTAGCCATTGCCAGCTTTGCTCGGTGAGATCGTCAGCGCCGTAGACGGGGATGTCGGTGTTGATGGGTGGAGTATACAAGCGGGGCTTCCAGTGTCTATTGGTATATGAATATAGGCTTTATTTAATAAGGTATGCATTGGTATACATACAGTAATCCGCATGATTCGAGGCGTTGACTGGCTTGTATTATGCCAGAGATGAGTCCTGCTTTGGCATCGCCCGGTGCGGTTCTCGGATCGGCTTTGAATGAGTCAATTAAACTAATTAGTTGATAATGATTCTCATTTGATTTAAAGTAGGATTCCATTCCTCGGGAGTCCTTAGTCATGAATTCATTTCTTGCTTCGATTGAAGGGGTCAGTGAAACCTTGTTAATTCCGCTTGCCGCGCGAGCGAATGCGGCGCGGTTTTGTCCTGATTTGGGTTTCAGAGACCCATTTGCCGAGGGATTGGCGTATCGCTGGCGTTTGGCGCTACGCCGATTTGAGGATGATTTGTCGTCGATGCGCGGCTGCTGCTTGCGCGCGGCATGGCTGGATCAACAAATGCGTGATTTTTTACAGCAGCACCCCGATACCTTGTGCATTAGCTTAGGCGCTGGGCTGGATATTGCCGGTGGCAGGGTAGCCAATGGGCTGGTCAATACGCGTGTTGATTGG
>CAUPHX010000078.1:0-10763 GCA_963511125.1 uncultured Deefgea sp.
CACGATGCTGGCGAGCACTCGATTAGCGACCTTGGCGAGCTGTTTTCAGTATCTAGAGCGACGGTGTACCGCACGCTTGAGCGCCGTGACAACGCCAAATAGCTTCGATAAATTACCGCCATTTAGCTTTGAAGATCACAGCTCGCTTTGGTGCACACAAGTATTGAGCATAGTCGAGATTGGTGCAGACGACTGCTGATACAAAGCTGTCAAAAGTCCCCTGCACAACAGGCGTTACGCCCAATAACCTGGTGCAGTCGTCTTCTGAAAATGACACTGGGATACCACTGCAGATCGGCGCGAACTGCTCGCGAATCGTATGGTACTGTCGGCCACTGGCGGGGCAGAACACTACGCCGCGTGTTTTCAGGCGCTTGACGAGTTCAGGGAGTTCGGCCGGCAACTGCTTCGCTTCGTCGAGCAGGGTACCGTCCAGGTCACAGGCAATCAGGCGTACGCCTTGCATCATTCAATTCCTTATGTCGCTGCGTCGCTTATGCGCCGCCTACAAATAGCAAAAATACCAGAGGGGAGCCCTGTTCGGCTAGCGTCGTTTGTAGTGGCAAACTAGTTTGGGGAATTAACAAAGAGATTTTGATCGACCGCTAAAGCCGAGCAGCACGAGATTTCATTACAAATAACTATGGCCGCTAACCATCTGGTTGCGGCCTTCAATATTTTTGTTCTGTGCCAGTGCTGTTCGGCCAAAGCGGGCATGATCATATGCTTGCAATTTCAATTGCATCCGGGGGGGCCAAGAAACATCATCTCTGAGTTTATCGAAATTGATGCTTGCGGTATCCTTCAAACAGTAATCACCATCGGTTACAGATTGGGCTTATGAAACCGATTTATACGATTTATAAAATCCTGTTCACACTGGGCGGCGTGCTAGCTTTGATACTAGGTTTTATTGGTATTTTCTTGCCGGGATTGCCAACAACACCTTTTATCCTTCTAGCTGCCTATTGCTTTGCCAAAGGCTCGCAACGTTTACACCTGCGCCTACTCAATCATCCCTGGTGTGGAGCACTGATCCGTGATTGGGAGCGACACCGCAGCCTACCACTACGACTAAAATATCTGGCTATCGGCCTGATGCTGCTGATGTCAGGTTTGTCGATCTGGCAACTATCTAGCAAGCCATGGGCTCAAGTGTCAATTTTGGTCGTGACCTTGATTGGTGCTATTACTGTGATTCGTATTCCTATCCGCAGCAGGGGAACCGAGCGAACTAAAGGACTTTAAGCTCACTCGCCCACACTCGCCGCTTCCCAAGCATCCAAACATAGCTACCTATAATGCGCTGCGCAAAAATCCACAAGCCTTGTAAGATTAAGGTTTTTATAAAACGAATCTTCAATTTTTATGCATTACAAAGCCTTTCTTCCGGCCACACCTCCGACACACAGCAAAGAATGTCTGCTTGGCGCGCTGGGTGCGGCGCTGGGGCTGATCGGCACCGAGCTGCTGTGCCAATTTCTGCTGGGCGTTCGACCGCACTGGCTGATTGCTCCAATGGGCGCATCGGCCGTGCTGCTGTTTGCGGCTCCCGCCAGCCCCTTGGCGCAACCCTGGTCGCTGATCGTCGGCAAGACGCTATCTGCACTGGTCGGCATTAGTTGCGCCATTCTGATCGACAACATCGTGCTGGCCTCGGGCGTGGCCGTCATGCTGGCGATTGCCCTGATGTTGCTAACCCGCAGCCTGCATCCACCCGGTGGAGCTGTGGCTTTGAGCGCCGTCATTGGTGGGCCAGAGATCAGTGCCCTCGCTTTTCAGTATGTGCTGGCGCCGGTGGCGATCAATTCTGCCCTTCTGCTACTGATTGCGCTGCTTTTTAGCCGGCTGGCTGGACGACGTTACCCGAATTACACCCCGCGGCTCTCGCCGCACCATACGAACGATCCATTGCCCAGCCAGCGGGTGGGTACGCTCGAAGAAGACATTGCCTACGCGCTTGAACAGCAGGAACAGTTACTCGATATCAGCCCGCAAGATTTGCAGCACGTACAGCAGGACGCACAACGCCACGCCCAGAAACAAAATCTGAGTACCCTGCTCTGCGCAGACGTAATGTCCCGCTCCATCGTCAGCATCAACGCACAAAATAGCGGCAACGATGCCTGGCATAAGCTTGCTTATCATCGCGTGCAGGCACTACCGGTCGTAGACAGCGCAGAAAAATTGGTCGGGATTGTCACTTTGCACGACCTGATGGTTGACCCGCACACGCAACAGGCGCGCTCAACTCGAGAAATGAACAAGCCCTTGGCTGACTTGATGACAACAGCAGTACACACCGCAACACCCCAGCAGGCCTTACTTGAGCTGGTGCCGCTGTTTTCCGACGGTGGTTCACCATCTGCCAGTAATAGCAAACGGTGAGCTGGTCGGCATGATTACACAATCAGAAATGGTTGCTGTGTTGGCCCTGTATGCCGCACACAATTTGAACGAAATGACTTGATGTTTTGCTAAAATAAAAATGTGCGTAATCAGTAATAGAACATGTCTTTACCATCACAGCCATGATTCAATTTTGAGTACCTAAACCATTACTGATGACTTTGCCGGTGAACAACTCTGGCACAAATCAAAAATATTGAAGCCCGCAAACCGACGCTTTGAATCGCACAGAGTTTCGCAGATACTGCAATTTTTGCAAGAATTGGCGCCATGAGAAAATCAAGTCACTTGTCTCCTGAAATCCGCGAACGCACTGTTCGCGTGGTTTTTGAGGTCTGTGCGAAATATCCATCCGATTGGCCCACACACGTTTTAATTTCCAGAATTTCCAGAAAAATAGGCTTCATACCCACATGGAGCCATCAACATGGTAGCGAAGCCGCTCTACCGATCGCGCTGTTGAAACGAGTTGAATATGGAACACGGGTTAATAATTAGTCTTCTTCAGCAAACTACTCCCCATCAATCAACATAATAATTACAGGTTCAACGACCTACAAATAAAAGTCAAAAAAAACGCTCTACAGATGCAGAGCGCTCAATCGGAGGAAATTTGAATTGAAGCTATTTTTTTGCGTGGTTTGCCTTTATCGCCGCCATCAAAACAGGATCAAGGCTCCTCGCTCAATATATCGCTACTGACGATAATTACTGCCGTACTGATCGAGTAGTACAAAGCGGGGATTGTGATTAATTTCCTCATTAGCAGCCCGCCGATATTTCACCCCTAAAGCCGCCGCTATCAAGAGCGCCAGGATGACGAATTGATGATTTTTTGCTTCTTTTTGAATGGTGTAGATTTATTCACCGCGACGCGGAAAATTGATCAAAAACCTATTGCCCGCTGCAACCACAACCACCCGAGCCGCAACCTTCGCTCGCAGCAGCCACTTCTTCTTTAAGCGGATGAATTGAAAAATCAATCACAATCGCCTCATGATCGCGTTGAATATAGCTAGCCTTCACTTGGCCTTTGTAGCGCTGTTCGATCTGCGCCAGTAATGGTAAAGGATCGTGGTCATTCACAAAACGCATGGTTTCACCTTCGGACAACGACTCCAACGCACCAAAAATCGCCGCATGCCGGAAGCGTTTCGCGACGCCGCGCGCATCAAAACCGTACACACCATCTAAAGCAATATGAGAACTTCCGCAGCCTGACATTTTATTCTTCCTTTATCGATGTGGTGGGCTGAAGCCCACCCTACAAATTTACCTAGGGTATATCAATGCAGCTTTTAATAAAAAAAGCCCACATCGATATACCATCTAAAAAAACCCTTATACTTTCGCACTCGCAAGCTGACCATCAATCACCGGAACCGGCTGGCTTTGATCTTTACCCAGCAAACGAATCGCAAATACGGCTAAAAACATCACACCAGCAGCAAATACGATGTCGCCCGGCACGCGCAACCACACCAAGGTTTCCATCACCGGCGAGTGGATGATTTCAGCCGAACGGGCATACCACAGACCATGTTCAATGCTGGCAAACGCTTGATAAATCCCAGCGGGCAGCAGCGACATAAACACCATCATCGCTAGACCAATATTCATGCTCCAGAAGGCCGGTTTCAGCAATTTATCATTCCATTTCACCGCAGGCGTTAGACCGCGCAAGCAGAACAACATCAAGCCAATACCGAGCATGCCGTATACACCAAATAGTGCGGCGTGGCCGTGGGCGGCGGTCATATTCAGACCTTGCACGTAGTACAGAGAAATCGGTGGATTGATCGCAAAACCCAGTAAACCAGCACCGACGGTATTCCAGAAACCCACCGCCACGAAACACATAATCGCCCAACGATATTTCTCCACCCACGGTGCGGCTTTAGTATGGCGATAAGTTTGGTACGCCTCGGCCGCAATCAGCGCCAATGGTACGACTTCCAGCGCCGAGAACATCGCGCCCACCGCAATTACCGACGTTGGCGATCCCGTGAAATACAGATGATGCAAAGTCCCCAAAATGCCGCCAAACAAGAACACAATCGTTTCCAACACAATCGCACGGTTGGCTGATGCGGTACGAATCAAGCCCAAACGGCTCAGTAACAAGGCAATCACCGCAGTCGCGAATACTTCAAAGAAGCCCTCAACCCACAAATGCACCAACCACCAGCGCCAATATTCAATCATCGCGTAATGGGTTTTTTGTCCCCACACCAAAGACGAGGCGTAAAACAGTCCAATACAGACCGCAGAAACAAACACCATCGCGATCAAGCCTTGGCTTTCTGACGGTTTGCGCAGCGCAGGCCACAGACCACGGCCAAGTAAAGTCGCCCAAATCAACAGGCCGACAAACAGCAGGATTTGCCACACACGGCCCATGCTGGTGTATTCCAAACCTTGGTTACCGAGCCAAAAACTGTAATCGGTGCCCAAACGTTGCATCGTACCGACCCAACCGGTCGCAATCGAGCCAACGACAATCAGCAGCAAGGCGTAAAACAGCGCATCAGTGCCCAATTTTTGGAACTTCGGCTCTTTGCCACCCAATACCGGCGCAAGGAACAGACCTGTCGCCAACCAAGCTGTGGCAATCCACAACACCCCCAGTTGCGTATGAATCGTGCGGCTCACGGTAAATGGCAGCACTTCAGCCAGCGGAATCCCAAAGAAACTGCCGCCTTCCACTTGGTAATGTGCCGACACGATCCCCATACCAACTTGCGCCAGCAACAGCCCAATCACCACGTAGAAATACTTCAGCGTCGAGCGCATTGATGGCGTGAGTTGCAAGTTAATCAGCGGATCTTTTTCCGGACAGACCGCAGGCTCTGCTTCACGTTGCATATTGTGAAACAGCACCATCGCCGCAATACCAGCAATCAGCAAAATCACGCTCGCAATCGACCACATGCTAGTCCCAGTCGTTGGCGTATTTTCAACCAGTGGCTCGTGCGGCCAATTGCTGGTGTACGACAAATGGCTCTCGCCCGGACGATTGGTCGTTGCCGCCCAAGCCGACCAGAAGAAAAACGCTGGTAAGGCTTTTAAGTCATCGGCATTTTTAATCGAGCCCGAAATCATCGCGTATTGTTCGCGCAATTGATCTTTAGCCGGATCGCTGCCAAATAAGCTCACGTAATGCTGCGCCACTTGCTGCATCGCCACGGCGCGATCAGCCTGAATCGTGATCGTATCGCTGGCTTTGTCGTAGGTATTGCTGCGCATTACTGAAACAAGGCGCACATCGAGTGGCGCTTGCTCTTCACGGTTCAGTTGCTCGTAATCTTTCTTGAATTGCTGTTGTGCCCAGATATTGCGCAGCACAACCGCTTCACGATGCAGCCAATCGGCCGACCAATCGGGTGCGACATAACTGCCATGCCCCCACACCGAGCCCATCTGCTGGCCACCCGCCGACAACCAAGCTTCTTGGCCACGCTGAATTTGCGCGCCGGTATATAAAACCTGCCCGCCACTGCTAACGACCTGTTGTGGAATCGGTGGTTTGTCGAGGTAAATTTCCCTGCCTATCCAGCCTAAAGCGGCGAACGACAGGAAAAATACCACCGCAAGCCAGCGCCAAAGGGTGCGCGTTTTTTGCATGAGTAGTTCTCCGTTGAGGGTGTAGGTAATGTCAAGTTCAATAAGTTACATATTACATGTAACTTTTAATAACATGCAAATAAAATACATATTAAAGATCGATTATTGTGTACACGATCAACAAAGCGGATTAGGAAGCAAGTGAAAAACAGTTAAGCCAACGGGTATATCAATCAAGATATAGCTAAATTAATGCCTATGTAGATATACCTATTTATTTATATTGAATGCGATTTTTAGGGGCGAAAACCCGCAGGGTGAAGTTCGATTGCAAAGATTGCGCCCAGCTCAACTGGATTGCTGATCAGATCGGCCAGCGTGTAACGATCAAGCACCCCGTACAGCGCCTGCAGCGCTTCATTCAGGATGAATTTGAGGCGACAGACATTGGCTATATTGCAGCTATTGTTTTCGCGATCAAAGCACTCGACCATCGGACTGTCTTCTTCGCTGATCCGCACTAAAGCGCCAATATTGATCGCCGCTGGCGGGCGTGATAACAACATACCGCCACCCTTACCGCGCATCGTGTCGATAAAACCTTGTCGCGACAAAAAATTAACGACCTTCATCAAGTGATTATCCGAAATGCCATACGCCTGCGCGATTTCGCTGCGCGTCACCACACCGCCATCTTTCATGGCAACATAAATCAGTGTACGCAAACAGTAATCGGTAAAGACATTCAGGCGCATATACTGGTATCCTTCATTAAACAAACATTTCCAATGCATATTAACCCAGAATGGGTAGCGTGCAATGGGAGTTTGTACTGATTTCGCCTCTACCTCTAAAGAATATGTCTGACTGAAATCAAATCAGCACGCCGTAAAGCTGCATAGGCTGTTGCAATTATCTCAAGGAGTACCAGCGATGAGCATCACCACAGCATTACAACAACAGCATCGCCATTGCGATGAGTTTCTGGCGCAAGCTGAAAGCGCGGCGCGCGCTGCACAGTGGGACGATTGCGTGAAAACGACGCACGTTTTTTGCCAAATGACCGAGGCGCATTTTGCGCTGGAGGAAGAATCGCTGTTCCCTGCTTTCGAGCAGGCCACCGGCATGAGTAGCGGGCCAACGCAGGTAATGCGCAGCGAACACGCGCAGGCCCGAGATTTAATGCAAGGCCTGCAAGATGCGGCGCAAAATCGAGATGCCGATGACTTTATCGGCTGCGCCGAAACACTGTTGATCCTGCTGCAGCAGCACAATATGAAAGAGGAAAATATCCTGTATCCGATGTGTGATCGCAGTATTCCTGAATTTGCCGAACGGCTCGCGTAAACCATGCCCAATCTCAACATAGATTTGCGCGGACTAGCTCCACCCGAGCCGATAGAGCAGATTTTACAGTGGCTTGATGTGGCCATTGCGGGCGAAAACCTCGTTGCGCATCTGCCCCACACACCTTACCCGCTGTACGATTATTTACGAACACGTTCCTGCCACTGGGAGTGTGTGCCGCAAGCTGATGGTTCGGCCATTCTGACCCTGTATCGAGACTGAGCAATGTTTCAGCCTGAATTTAGCTTGCCCGTCGCACTGCCGCTGCGTTTTTTCCGTACCGCGCCAATTTGGCTCGCACTGGTCGCGATACTGGCATTCAGTTTGGATGAGAGCGACTGGCAGCAGCGATTTTCACCCTCCATGCTCGCCATCACACATCTGCTGATGTTGGGTTTTGTGGGCAATATCATGATTGGCGCTTTGCTACAGGTCAGCGCGGTGCTAGCGGGTGTTCGGGCGAAAAATCCGCTCTTCTGGGGTAGTCTGCTATGGCTGGCACTGCAAAGTGGAACCGCGCTACTGGCAGTCGGTTTGTGGCAAATGCAGCTGATCTGGCTGCAGGGCGCGGCATTGATCCTATTTGCCAGTCTGGGTGGATTGGCGCTTTGGCCGCTGATCGCGCTATGGCGAAGTGGCGTCGCGACGCCGTTGCGCTGGGCGATCGTGGGTTTGGGCTTAACTGCTCTGAGCGGTATGCTGCTGGTCAGTTTGCTCAGCACGGGCTGGCCCGCAATCGCGCTGCACGATCTGTTGCGCGCGCATATTGTGCTAGGCAGCATGGGCTGGATCGTCGGTCTGATCATCGCAGTCGCCTTTACCGTCGTTCCGATGTTTCTGGTCGCACCGACGTGGCCAAGCTATTTAAATCGCTATTTGTCGCAGGCCTTGCTGGCGACGGCATTGGCAGTCGTTGTTGACGCCCACCTTTTGATTCTGCTGGCACTCCCGCTGCTAAGCTGGTTTCTAGCTCTACTGAAACTACTCAGACAAAGCCAGCGCCGTGCCGATCCTGCGCGCTACTTGTGGGGCTGGGGCGGCTTCAACCTTTTGCTGGTGGCGGTACTAACCCCATGGATTGATGAATTGTCCGCACTTTTTGACACACCATCACAAGCCTCCGTCATTCTGGCTGGCTACTTCCTATTCGCTGGCGTCATCCCGATTATCACCGCCATGTTGGCTAAAATTATCCCCTTTTTGCTCTGGATGGAGTTCAGACTACAAGTCAAAAGCGGTGGCAGTCTGCGACATATGGGGCAACTTTTCCCCGAACGCTGGCTCAGAAAGTTGGCATACCTAAGCTTTACCATGAGTATGTCTTTCTTGCCGCTGTACTTATTGGCATTCAAGGCAATACCCATTTTTTTATTAATTTATGCCGCTAGCTTAAGTTATTGCCTAGAAAAAGCCTTGAGGGTACAGAAAAAAGCCTACTTTTCTTAAGTCTTAGTGGGGAAATTCTCGCTAGGCGTACGAAATGCCTACTAGACATGATGCTCAGCTACGACACATCCGTGACCACTTTGGCCGAGTAGCTCTGGCACAAAATCCAAATGATGAAGGCCGCAACCAGCTGGTTAGCGGCCTTTCGTTTCTCATGCTTTGGTATCGACACATCGGCCTAAGCGGACATTTTCGCGAGACTCAAAATTGTCTATTAGACTTGGTACAGCCCAATTAGTATCGTAATGGCTAGAGGAAATACCCCTGCTGGGCTATGCCAGTACGCGGCAGCGGGTAGAACTGCCGCGCAAAATATCGCGGCGCATGCGATATCTTTATGCATCGCCAAATACATCAGGGCCAAAGGCTTCGTAGCGGATCCGTTCTGGACTCACTCCCGCTGAAATTAGCCATTGACGTTGTCCCTTCATAAATTCAATGGGACCACATAAATAATAATCGGCATCAGCTGGCAGTGTATTCAGTTGCCCCAAGTCCATCCGCCCTACTAAAGCTGGGTGCTCATTTGAATTTTCTTCTAGCCAAAGCACAAGTTGGGCATTTGGCAGCTTGTCAATCGCGGTTTGTATTTCATCCAAATGCGCAATGTTGGCGGCACGTTGGCTACCATGAGCAAAAAGGATTTGGCGCTTTGAATGCTCTGCCGCTAATTGATGTAGCATCGCCAAGACGGGCGTGATTCCAATTCCTGCGCTCATTAGCACTACTGGAGTATCGGTTGCCTTAAGGACAAATTCTCCAGCAGGTGGACCCACTAAAACAGAATCCCCTACTTGAATTTCATCATGCAGCAAATTTGAAACATGACCTGCAGGCCCATGATTTGGCTTTTCGCGTTTCACCGTGATGCGCCAGATGCCATCAAGCCCTGTATTCGACAAACTATATTGGCGACATTGTTTGAGTTGCAATGCCGGGACCGCCAAAGCGACGCTAATATATTGGCCTGGCTCAAATGAGCGGACTTTGCTGTCATCGCTTGGACACAAATAGATCGACATCGCATCATGCGCCGCTAATTGTTTATCAACTACAATCATGTTTTCCCACGCTTGCCCTGCTTTCCAAGAGATGTCTTGATAAATGCAGGCCTCACGAGCCACTAAATCCGTTGCCATTAACCAGTAGGCTTCATCCCAAGCGGCCAGAATTTCTTTGGTCGCCGCTTCGCCCAAGACTTCACCAATTGAGGCGATCAGATGACGACCCACGATGGTGTATTGACCTGGCGTAAGACCTAGGCTGACATGTTTATGTGCAATTCGATCAAGAATCGGATTAACGATTTCTGGTCGGTTTAGATTTGCTGCATAACCATATACGGCTCCCGCGAGTGCCTGAGCTTGTTCGCCAGAAGCTTGATTACCCATATTGAACAGATTTTTCAATTCAGGGTGATGTGTAAACATCCGCTGATAAAAATGCCGTGTAATGGTTGCGCCATGCTCTTTAACAATGGGTAAAGTCGCTTGGATGAAGGGAAGGGCGTCTTGTGACAGCATGTGTTTCTCCTTGGCGTTGTTTTAAAGGTTAAAAATTGTATTGTTTGGTTAGATTGTTTATATGCTTATTAAATGCATGTTTAAGGTAAAGATTTGGCTACCCAGCGGTATAGTTTCCCAATGCGTGATGGGCCGCTAAGCGAACGACATAGCCTAATTTAAAAATGCCAGCTGAAAGCGGTAAAGCCAAATGGGCGTAGACTTGTTCGCTAATGCTGAAATGTGCCGCATAGAAATAGGCGATTGCGATGGCTGTTAACATGCTCAAGAGTGAGATCACCATCATCGCGCGGCCTAGATTGAGTAAGGTTTTCGGTTTGAAATGTGAAGTCAGTGGGGGGTGTCTAGTATTTTGTGTAAACGCTTTTTTAAAATGCGGGCATCCGCTCTTCAAATTGAATACTGAACCGTACCAACGCCGCTCGCCAGTCGCGGATTGGCATCGTCCATTTCTTACTAATATTCTGTAGCGCC
>CAUPHX010000079.1:0-10687 GCA_963511125.1 uncultured Deefgea sp.
AAACGAGCAAAAACGACGAAAAAACTCTCTGTGGTTGAAAAACGGCGGCGAAATTTGCGCGGCAATATGATGCTGTGTTTGTTTTTATTTGTATTAGGTGCGGGTTATATTTATTTGGATCCGAGTTCTACCTGCATTTTTTGTAGTAAACATGCCCGCGAATGGCGCGAGTTTCAGGCTTTGCTTGGCGCTTATACTGTTTGTGGCTTTGGTGGGCTATATGGGATTTACAATTGTTACCTGTGGTTAAAAATGGATGTGAAGCAATCGCCAGAGTAAATTTTGAGATCCCATTGATTTGAAAATTGTCACATGGAATTCACCAATGGTTGAGACCAAAACCGTATTAGACTACACGAATGCAGCATGCGATTGACAGATTTTGGCAAATTGCGCGATTTTTTTCCGATTGTAATTCGACACCCAGCTCAGCTGCTGCTCCTGCCCAACGGCGTCTCGTACGCTCAAAATGACTACGCTAGATTCAGAGTGCTGATTTAGCTTGGCGCAGGCGATCTGTGCCCAGCTGATTTCACCATAAAATCGACTGTGCACTCCGTGCTGATTGAGCTCCAAACGATCGGTATAGAAATAAAAATCAGTCCACTCCATCACGGCCAGTCCAGAAGTGACTACGCAGACCGTAAAAACAAGGATTGAGTATTCCTCTGCAATCCAGGCTGATGATAGCCAATACAGCAGCACGCCTAGCAAAAAACCTGCGCACATGCCGCCAAAAATAGCCAATGCCCGTGTCTCGGAATGGGCCTTCGTTCCCAAATGAAGAACGCGCAACGACGTCAATATCGCCAACATTTTCTGCTGAAATTCGGCGCTATCTTCTGCAGAAAAGGGGGACAAACTCCCAGCCGGGGCACAGATTAAAAACGTCTGTAGCACCTCAATTTGAGTGCGTCCATGGCACACATTAAACCGGACTTCTTGTAAATTAGGTAATTTGATCCAAATCTCCGCCCGCTCCAGTTGTTCCGGCTGATCAATAGCGAGATCCAAAGCGTTATATATACGCAGTCGAACACGTACATCGGACCAGGCCAAGGCTCTGTACCCTGGAACCTGACACCAATCACGACTAAAACATAGCGTTTGCGGGCCGATGTCATTGACATATTGCAGATAAACAGCTGCGATGATGCATGCAATTCCGCTGTACATCATCCAATCATTGATCACCGCTTGCAAGGAGCCATACTGCGACACTGCAAGTGCCGCAATCACCATGCCTGTACCGCATAGGTAGCAAAGTAGCATCAGTCGTTGATTTAGCCGTTGTTGCGGTGTTAAAACCGCATTGAGCCAATTCACCTGCAATGCATACTGGGGCACAACAATGGTTGCTGGATAAACAGTCTTTTGAGGTTTCGACGATTTAGGCTTTGTTTTTTTTCGGTTCGACTTTACCGATTTTACTGATTTTACTGATTTTTTCTTAAGCGGAATTTGCACTACGAGCGTCCCCAATAATTTCAGACCGTGTTCAAATTAGGAAATGGTTCGAAATAACTTCCCGATATGACGCAATTCGTAGGTCGGATGATACGGGTTATCCGACGAATCTGCATCGCTGTCGGATAACGCCTGCGGCTCATCCGACCTACTTCGCTGAGCATAAAGCTGAAGCATTTCGCAATCGTCAAATCTGACTAGGTTTGCGGAAAATCAATCGAGTCTGACCCCATTGATTTGTTGATTTGCTTTAATTCGCATGCCTGCGTTGAGCGAAACATTCAATGCCGTTCTAAGGCGAAACTTCGTCGACAACACATTGTGCGGGTAGGTCGGCGATGGCTCTCATAACACTGTCGGCCGTTAGTTTTAAGTGAGGATTGACGGCTAAACCTGCTGTGGATAGGCGTTGAGCGGTCCAGCTGTTGCAGGTATTGAATGCATAATAAGCACCTTCGGCGGCATAGAATTCACTGTCCCCGTACAGTCCTTTGCCCAGTGGCGTGAGCGTGTTATCCGTTTGGGCAAGGCTGGTGCTGATGGCTTGATTTAACTGTGTTAGTTGTTCCGCACTGATGCAAATGGGCCGCAACGGTTCTGTTTTGAAAAACGCTTGGGGGTCTTGCGGAATGGCGACGATATGCATAATCGAGCCAGATAATCCCAGCAACGCTTTGATCACAATACCTGCGGTAATGTCTTTCGCTTGATAAAAACCTTTATCGCCCCAGCCTATTTCAAAATAGGCCACATCGCCAAAACGCGCGCGCAGTTGCGGATAACGTGCCTGTAATGGGGCTGCGGGCACGATGATGCCAGTGTGCCAGCCGTTATTGACGATAAAAACTTGCGTTAGCTGTGGTCTATCGATAGGTGCTGCAGATGCCGGTTTCAGTGGTAGAAACGCTGAAATACTGAGTAGCGTAAAAAAGGCGGCAAGGGCTAAAAGTGGACGAACTAGGCGCATGGTTAGTAATGTGGCTCGCTGAGTGGAATGGCAGTTTTAAAACATGTCGTGGTCAAGTATTTTCAGGCACCAAGATCGGTATTTTTTGCTGTTATTTCTTGTTCGTAAATCATCGGTGGCAAAATACCTCGGGCTGAATGTAATCGCAGGCTCCGCGTACGGGGCAATCATTTTGTAGGTAGCAATGAGCAAAGCGAATTGCGCCATACGCACTCACGATTAAATTGAATGAGTGGGGTGTGTGGTAGCGTGCTTGAGTTGGCTGAGTAAACAATGCAGCATTTCAGTGGATAAGCCATGCAACACCAAGCGATGCCCGGCGCGTAGTGTTGAGAGTGGGACGAGCGGGTGTTTATTGTTGAGCAGCAATAAATGTTGCGGCGTATTGAGCAGCGTCGCCACGTACACGCCCATGGTTTCGTCCAGTTGCAGCGAATTGGCGGCGCGCCAAAAATCGTTGTCGGTTAAAAACAGCTGATACACCGGCGTAAAAATCTCAATCGCGGTTTGCAAATCAATAAAGTTCAATTTGCCTAGCGGCATCGCAGCCAGCGCCAAGGGCGGTTCGGCGATCATGCTGAAATCGATGTTCTCAACATAGCTAAGTTTTTTGCCTTCGCTTTGTAGTGCTTGGTTGAGCCGAATGACGAAATTAAATAAATTTAAATCGTGCTTGAGAAATAATTCGTCTTTGAGCGCGTCCAAATCGGGCGGTTTCAGTGATGATAGTGGCACGCTCACTGGCGCATTCTTTTCGATAAACTCGATGATTTGCGCGCCCAAATGAAAGTGCCGCAAGATCAGCCAATTGGCCTGTGGCGACACAAAGCCTTTTAATCCCCAGACTAAAATATGGTGCAAAAGCTTGGACGCCGACCAGCGTTTGGGCAGCAGGATTTTGAAAACCTGAATCAGAATAATCATGAGTCTGGCGATGGGGCGCACTAAAGGCAGTAAGTATTGCCGCGAGCTGGAGGCCGAGTCGCTCAGCCACGCGTGTTTGACATGCTCGGGCAGCGGTGTGCTTTGGTCGAGATACAGCGCCAGCCACGGATTCGGGTCGCGCGGGTCGTGTGGGTCATTTAAAAAATCGCTCATCACTTAATCCTGAATATGTTCAAACTGCATTAAATACAGCTGTGCGGTGCGTTTGGCGGTGCGATAAATTGCCTCGGCGGCATCGGGTGCAATCGCCAGCGTGATTTCAACGGCGGTGAGCCAGCGCGCCAAATGATGCTCGTCGTTGGCGCCGTGATATTCCAAAAAGCGGAATGCTTGCGCGGGCAGTGCGACGTGTTGTCGCAGCAGCGGCAGCAAGGCTGGCACAATGCGCTGCCCCGTGCCTTCAATAATATAAATCGCACCCAGCAGTCCAATCGGATTGGGCGTGGCCGCCAAGGCGTACAAATAACTATTCAGCGCTTCGCCGCCAGGATTGCGTTTTAAATCGGCCAACGCGGCGGTGCCGCCTGCGGCTTGATAATCTTGATACAAAATCTGAAAGTCATTTTGCTCGTCGCCGGCGTGCATTTCGATGAGTTGGCCGAGCGCGGCAAAATCGCCAGTCAGCGAGGCAACGGCGTTGCGCATCCATTTACTGCCCTCATGCACTTGCGGCACCCATTGCGCCGTCCAGTTGCGATACGCGGCAACGTCAAACTCGCCGCTGACGACGCAATGAATCACTGGCGTGCGCCATACATTCGAGCGGTAGTCTTGCCACAAGCTGGCAAGGCGGGTGAGCAGCGGCTGCAGTGGCGCTGGCGCATCAGCCGCTTGATGCGGCGCTGCAATACTTTGCTCTAGGGTATTGCTATGTAGCGCATTATTGGTAAAGTCTAGGTGTTTATACTGTGGTGATGTATCTTCCGCTTCAACTTCAAACAGCATAAACGCCGCTGTCATGCGCCCTGATTCGGGAATAAAGCAGAAGATTTTCTCGCCAGCGCGGATGGTTTTTTGCTGCAAAAATTCGGCCAGCATAATAAAAATCGACGCTGAACCCGTATTGCCGCGCGTCGCCAGATTGCTGTACCACTTCTCAGGCGGAATCGAGAGTCCGGCTTTTTCCAGCAAATCTTCAACCACGGGCATAAATTTGGCCGATGAATAATGGCACAAAAAGTGGTCAATATCGGTCGATTGAATCCAGCCCGCATCGACGAGTTTGACGTATTCATGGATGCAAATATCAAATAAGTGCGGCAGCAAGCGAATATCTTGGCGCAAAGACAGCGCGCCAGCGGCTTCGGCCTCGGAGGATGACGCGTAGTCGAGAAAAGATCGGCTGCGATCTTCGCTTAAACCCAATTGCATACACACCGGATAATCACCAGAAAAGCTCTTTTGATGGATCCATTTGAGTTTGATCTGCAGGCCATTTTTAACGACTGGCTGGCGGGAGAGTTGCATTGCGCCAGCGCCGTCGGACAACATCCAGCGCAGAAAATGCGCGTCAAAATCACTGGTGTAACCGCGCGGCGCAAAACGCGAGCGCTTAAACATCCGCGACGGCATTTCTGCGGCGACGGCCAGCGCGTGCTGATGCGCGCCCAGTTCAATCGCTTGCGCAGCAAACTCAATTGCGCTCACCCCTGCCGCGCAAACGCCTTGGCTGGAAAGTGTTTGCATCGGCGGCGCGCCGAGTTCGCCTTGAATCATATTGGCAAAGCCGGGCATCAGCGCGTCGCCGCCCGAGGAGCCAACGCTGAGTAGCGAAATGGCGTCCATCGGCGTTTGCGTTTGTGCGAGGCAGGCGTGAATCGCGGATGCGGCCAATTGCGCGTGGCTTTGTACGGTGTCGCCATTGGTATCAATCGCGTAATGGCGAGTGAGAATGCCATTTTCATCCAGAATGCGCTTTTTGATGCGCGCCGAAATGCGATTGATGGGCGCGATATACGCGTCCATTTGATCGTTATTGACGGGCTCGCCGGGCAGATAATGGCTGGCGGCAGCCAGATAAACGTGGTCAAACTGGATGGGCATGCTGTTTTCCTGATTGCATTAAGCTGCGGCTACGTCGGCGCGGCGAGAACATACTGAGAATAAAAGTCCGCGCCATATAGGCGATTAAAGGTCCCGCGTTTAAATCGGGATGAATCTGCTGCCGATATTGCGGGTGCAGTTGCGTGAGTTCAGACCAATGCGCGCGCGGGTGGCGGTGATGCGCGGTGTGTAGACCAATGTTAAAACACAGCGGGTTGACCCAGCCTTCAAAATTGCGTGCGAAATTGATTGATGAATGGCCATCGGCGTGCGCGTGTTGCAGATAATTGGTCGCCAACAGCCAATGCAGGCCGTGCAGTTGCGGAATCAGCACCAACAGTATGAATTTTTGCCCATCAATCAGCGCCAGCACGCCCCACAGCAAGAGCACTGCCAGATATTGACGCAGGCAATAGTAAAACGCGCCCGAGTTGTTGCGGCGCAAACGATTGAGCCAGCGCACAAACAGTGGATACAGCACCACACTGGCTTGCAAGGGATGCAGCAGATAGCCGAGCAAATGATTGCTGTCGCCGCCAAAGCGATAGGTGCGCGCGGCGTCTTTGGGGCCGTGATGGTAGCGATGATGATTGGCGATGTGCGCGGGATAAAATACAAAAGTCGGATGGCCTTGCAATAAGGTAATCCAAAAATCGGTGCCGCGATTGAGCTGCTTATTGCGCCACATGCGTAAATGCGTGTGATTGTGGTGAATCACGCTGACGCCCAAACTCAGAAACAGCACCACGCCGTACACCAACCAGCTCAAGGCGTTGTGAACGCCGAAACGCCACAAATACGCTACCAACAGCGGTTGCAGCAGCAAATACAGCAGGCTTTGCCAATCGCGCGCGTTACGCAGCATCGCGCGCCATGCCACGGCGAATGGCAGCTTGTGCCGCGTCTGGGGTGAGCGCCGTACCAAACAGTCGATCCATAAACGGGAACATAAAGCCGTAATTGCCGTGATAACAGGAATGGTGCAAATGATGGCGGCGCGCGCCATTCAGCCACCAGCGATCGTGATGTGCATCAGGCAAAAAGTCGTAATTGGAATGGCCGATATTATTAAAAATAATGCTAAACACCGGCACCGCAGCCAGCGCATAGATGCTGAAATCGTGCACCAGCATCGGCAGCAAACTCACATTGCCCAGCATCATCGCTTCCAGTGGATGAAAACTATACGAAGCCCAAGGCGTGGTGACAATCGAGCGGTGGTGCGGCTGGTGAAAGCGTTTTAGCCAGCGCGTGTGCAAAGCGTAGTGATTGGCGTAAAAGTGGATTTCGTTCCAAATCACCAAGATGACCATTTCTGCAATAATTTGCCAGATCGTTGGCGTAATCGCCAGACGCGCCCAGCCCAGTTGCAGCAAGCCCCAAGGAAAAATCATGCCCGTGCCAAAGAGCAGTATGGAAATACTCGATTGCGTGAGCTCGCGGCGTATTTGGCCAACGGCCAGCGGGCGCGGGTCGAGCACTTTGCCATAGTTCAGCGCAGGCAGTAGCTTGCTGCTCAACAGCCAGTTGAGCGCGCCAAAGCCAAAGTACAGCGTACTAAAGAAGGCTACGCCGATCAGCATGACGTCGTACCAGCGGCTATTTGAAATGTATTCGAGCAATATGGTCAGCCTCGGGAAAGTCTGCTGATTGTAGTGCAGGATACTTGCATCTCACAAGGGGTGCAGCCAAGCAGTGAACACGCTACGATAGCGACACTTTCTATTTCATGACGAGTGATGACGGATGACGAGCGATACGCTACACATTGATCACGATGGCTGGTGCGATGCCGCGCGGCGGGTGCTCAGCCCCAATTGCGACGCTAGGCCGACGGCTGTCGCACCCGATATGGTGGTGATTCACAATATTCAATTACCGCCGCAGCCTGTGGGGGCGACTGAATTTGCTGGTCCTGATATTGAGCGCTTGTTTACGAATTCATTGAAGGTTGCGGATCATGATTGCTATGCGGAACTCGCTCAACTCCGTGTCTCGGCGCATTTTCTGATTCGCCGCGATGGCGAGGTGGTTCAGTTTGTGCCTTGCAATCAACGCGCTTGGCATGCCGGTGTTTCGGCTTGGCAGGGGCGCGAGCGCTGCAATGATTTTTCGATTGGTATTGAGTTGGAAGGCTCGGATTTCGTGCCCTTCACGGCAATACAGTATCAATCGCTGGATCAGCTCCTGCTTGCGATTCAAACTCGCTATCCGATTGCCCACCTAGTCGGACATAGCGAAATAGCCCCTGAGCGAAAAACGGATCCTGGCCTGTTTTTTGTATGGGAAAAACTAGGTCCATCTAGTTTGAAATTACGCCAAACTGGCTACAGAAGCGAAAGCTAATTTGCGTGCGGCATCGTCGCAACAATGCACCTAAATCGTGCCTTAAGTGATTGAAGCGGGACTATAATTCGCTTCCTTTGTGGTTTATTCAAGAAGTCTTATGTCAACAGTTCAAACGCATGACCCAAAAAAGCTCGCCGGCCTTGTCGTCGGCGCGATTGGCGTGGTGTACGGCGATATCGGAACTAGCGTTTTATACACACTCAAAGAATGCTTTAACGGCCACGTTGCGCTGGAATTGAATGCATTTAATGTGCTGGGTATTTTGTCGCTGATTTTTTGGGGCTTGATGCTGGTCGTATCGGTGAAATACGTCGCCATTATTTTGCGTGCGGATAACCGAGGTGAAGGCGGTATTTTGGCGCTGATGGCTTTGGCGATGCGGGTGGTCAGTAATAGCCCTCGTAAAGCGCTTTGGGTCGCCATGATGGGGATTTTTGGTGCCGCGCTGTTTGCTGGCGAAAGTATCATCACCCCAGCGATTTCAGTGCTGTCTGCTCTGGAAGGGATTAGTATTATTTCGCATACGCTCGATCCGTACATCCTGCCCATTGCGATTGCGGTGATGGTGGCTTTGTTTGCGATGCAGTCGCGCGGCACGGCGGTCGTGGGCAAGCTGTTTGGCCCCGTGATGCTGACGTGGTTTGTGGTGATTGGGACCTTGGGCGTGATCAATATTATCAAAGCGCCACAAGTACTGGCCGCAGTGAACCCAATGTATGCGGTTGAGTTCTTTTTTGCTCATCCTTGGGTTGCGTTTGTGCTGCTTGGCGCAGTGGTGCTGTGTTTGACGGGGGTCGAGGCTTTATATGCCGATATGGGCCACTTTGGCCGCCCTGCCATTCGTTATGCATGGTTCTTGTTGGTGTTGCCCGCTTTATTGCTCAATTATTATGGCCAAGGCGCACTGCTATTAACCAATCCCGAAGCGATTAAAAATCCATTTTATTTCCTCGCGCCAACTTGGGCGCATCCGCCTCTAGTAGTGCTCTCAACAATGGCGACGGTGATTGCCTCGCAAGCAGTCATTTCTGGCGCATTTTCAGTCGCCAATCAAGCGATTCAATTGGGCTTTTGCCCGCGGATGGATATTCAACATACTTCAGCGCAAGAGCGTGGCCAGATTTATATTCCGGGCATCAACTGGTTCTTACTACTTTCGGTCATTGCCTTGATTTTGGCATTTAGAAGCTCGAGTAATTTGGCCGCGGCGTATGGTTTTGCGGTGACGTGCACGATGGTCATGACGACCTTGCTGGCTTTTGTGGTCGCGAGCCGTCATTTCAAAGGCGCTAAAAAGCACGCTATGTTTGCCTTGCTGGGCGTATTGCTGATCGTGGATTTGGCGTTCTTTTCGTCGAATATCTTGAAGTTGCATCAAGGCGGTTGGTTCCCGCTTTTGATTGGCATGATTGCCTTCACGATGATGATGACGTGGAAACGCGGGCGCAGTTTATTGAGTGCAAAACTGCGTGAAGGCGAAATGCCGTTAACTGGCTTTGTGGAAAGTCTGGAATCTAGCCCACCGCAACGCGTTGAAGGTTTGTCGATCTTTATGACCGCGAGTAGTGATTCGGTGCCGCATGCGCTGCTGCATAATTTGAAACACAATAAAGTGCTGCATGAGCAAGTCGTATTTTTGACGATTCAATCTTGCGATATTCCATTTGTGCCGCTGAAGGAGCGCGTGACGGTGCGGCGCATGGGCGAGACTTTTTATCAAGTGATCGCGACGTTTGGCTTTAAAGAAGAGCCAAGCGTACCTGCCGTGCTCGAGCAAGTGACGCATTTGCAGCCCGAGTTGGTGTTTGACGATATGAATACCTCGTTCTTCTTATCGCGTGAAACCATTGTCGAGGCGAAATATCCATCGATGAGCTGGTGGCGTCGTCGCTTGTTTAGCTTAATGAGCCGCAACGCAACGCGCGTGACCAACTTCTTCAAAATCCCACCCAACCGCGTGGTGGAAATGGGGATGCAGGTCGAGTTGTGATGGGTATGGGGTTGTAGTCATTATTTAGTAATGCCTGTATTGATATACCAAGTTAAAAAAGCGCAGCCCGGGGGCTGCGTTTTTTTATGGCGAGTATTTTAGAGTTTGCCTGTTACGCAGTATTTTGAAATTCCTTTATTTAAAAGTACACATGAAATCTGTGATTTAGTGCCGTGAATCGATAGGTCGCTCTCCGTACACTGCAAGGCATTGACCTAGTTCGGCTAGGTACTGACTAACAACATGGAGTATTTGGTATGAAAATCAAAACATCTATCCTCGCCCTTTCTGTCGCACTAGCGGCTGGTTTTTCTCAAGCCGAAGTCACCATCAGCGGTGACATGACGGGTGCGGCTAAGTACGATGACCGTGGTTCAAGTAATGAAGACGGTATTTATATTGATGGTACTGTTGCTTTAGATGGTAAGTATCAAATCAACGGGATTAATGGTGATGTGATTTGGCGTGCATCGGCCGGTTTGAATAATGCGTCTGGTGGTAGTGAATTTAACGACTGGGTGAGTTTGAAAGATGCGTATGTGGGTTTGAGTGGCTCGTATGGTGTTGCGCGTGTGGGTCGGATGATGATGCCAAGTTATGATGCACAGGACCAACTATTCACGGATACCGGTTTGGGTTCGTATGCTGGCGATTATGGTTTAGGTCAGGGCGTGCGGGTGAATAATATGGTGCGTTATGATTCACCATCATTAGCTGGGTTTAATGTATCAGCCGCGTATGCGTTTAAAGATTATGCTGACGACGGTGATGGCGATGGCACGACTTATGACGTAGCAGCCAAATACAAAATCGCTGGCTTGCAATTGGATGGTACTTATCAGAAGCGTAACGGTGTAACGGATGAAGTCACTTATGGCAGCGTTACCAATAACAATACGTTTGATAGCGAAACGTATTATGGCGGT
>CAUPHX010000080.1:0-10684 GCA_963511125.1 uncultured Deefgea sp.
TATAGCTCTTGAAGGTATACCCATATTTATTTATCAAAGATGTGATTTTTTCATGGCTTTACGTAATAATTAGCCTTGAATGGAATGATGTGATTTAGCCTTTGATGCTGCTTAAGGAAGCTAATGATGGAAGTTGAACTCAGTGTTTTGGAAGATAAAGTGATGCAGCTTGCCGCGCTTTGTCGTGGCTTGCGCGCTGAAAATCGAACTTTGCGGCATGATTTGTTGCTAGCGCAGCAAGAACAACAAAATTTGAATACCAAACTCGCGGGTACCAAAGAGAAAGTGGCGGCAATTTTAGCGAAACTTCCTGAGGACGTATAATGAGCGACGCGATTAAACATCTTGATATTTCGATCATGGGGCGTGAATTTAGGGTGGCGTGCCCCGCTGATGAAGAAGCGACCTTATTGCAAGCTGTGCAATTGCTCGATGCGCGTATGCATGAAATTCGTACCGCTGGGAAAGTGATTGGCATTGAAAAGATTGCCATCATGACGGCACTGAATATGACGCACGAGTTTTTGAGTACGAAAGTTGAAGGTGGCTTTGACATTGGCCGCATTCAGCGTAAAATCGACGATATGAATTCAACCATCGATGCGGTAATGCAAGAACAAACAGAATTGTTCTAACGCGTCGAACAAGTTGCTTTCCTGCGGTGTTCGCGACGGTTCTTAATCTTTGAACCGATAAGCTGTATAGCACGTTTGTCAGTCATCTAGACGCCTGTTGTGCGCGTTCCTTGTTGAATGCACCTGATGGCATCTGACCGGCAACAACTTGAACCATGGGTTCAAGATGCGAACCGAAACGGCACTGTGGGAAGCCCTCATTCTTCTGTGAATATAGAAAAATCTCAATTACGCCGTCAACTACGCCAAAGTAGGGCGGCGATTTCAATTGCTGAACGCCAATCTGCGGCATGGGCAGTGACTCATTATCCGCAAATCCTTCGTCAACTGCGTCGGGGTAAAAAAATTGCCTTGTACGTACCCGTTGGCAGCGAATTTCCTGCTTGGCCACTCATTTTTTTGGCTCTGCGGCGTGCATGTTTGGTTTATTTACCGGTAGTGCCTAAATCAGGTCGTAAATTAAGTTTTGTTCGTTTGGACCACAATTCAGTTTGGCAGCAAGGTCAGTTTAATATTCCGATTCCTTCGCATAGCGAGTATTGCAATCCACGTGATTTAGATGCGGTGTTGGTGCCTTTGCTTGGATTTGATTCATCTTTGGCGCGCTTAGGTCAAGGTGGCGGGTTTTACGATACGACTTTTGCGTTTCGCCGCAAGCGCACATCTTGGAAAAAACCATGTTTGATCGGCTTGGCGTTTGAATGTCAGCGTGTTACAGAATTGCCGTGTGAGCCATGGGATTTGCGTTTAGATGGATTGGCAACCGAGTTAGCTTACTATCGCTCGTCTTAAGATAAAAAATTTTACCTAAAGCCTAGTGAAATTACTGACATACAGCTGTACTTCTCTTATTTAAAATAACCCAACTGTTCTATGTTGTTTGCATTGAGCATAATTTGGCTCTCTTCAGAAAGAGGTTGTTATGACTGCTGTGGTTTCTTCTCCTGTAAGTATTGTAAATGCGACCGGTTTACATGCACGACCCGCGGCTAATTTGGTCAACGTGGCCAAACAATATAAAGCAGACATAAAGCTAGTTTATAAAGGGATCGAAGCCAATGCGAAATCGGTCGTTTCTGTGATGGGTTTAGATGTCAGCAAAGGTGATCAGATCCACATTAAAGCCGATGGCTTGGATGCCAATGATGCGATTAATGCAGTTTCAGCGATGATTGCGGCAGGATGTGGCGAAAACTAAGTTTAAAATTTAAATATAGGGTGGCTTAGCCACCCTATTTCTTTGTGTAGCGCTTCAGCAGCGTGTTTTGAAAACCCAAGTGCATTGTTAATTAGTGTAAACAATTACCGCGGTTCGTAAAACCAGTAACTGAAACTGATTTAGCACAATATGTGGACGTTTTAAAACGATAAGAATGCCAATAAATATGACATTCTGATTGAGCTGGTTCAGTTTTGGCAAAATTTACGCGTTACAATGCAAATATTGCGCTGTATGCCACTGGGATCTAGCGAGTAAACTGAATGACACCAAGAAGTTAAAGACAGATTTCAATTCGGATCGATTTATTCGATCAACGTGATTAAGAATTAAACCAACAGAGGTTGTTATGTCGACAAATCCAGCATCGCAATTTGTATTACTAGCCCCATTTTCGGGGGTGATGGTTCCTTTAGAAACGGTTCCTGATCCCGTGTTTGCCCAAAAAATGGTGGGGGACGGCATTTCAATTGATCCGACCAGCAATATCCTTGTTGCGCCGATGACTGCGAAAGTAACGCAAATTCATTCCGCCAAACATGCCATCACACTGGTCGCTAGCAATGGGCTAGAAGTATTGATTCATATTGGTCTTGATACGGTGATGCTAAAAGGTCAAGGTTTCACCGCCAAAGTAAAAGAGGGCGATATTGTTGACGCTGGCCAAGCATTGATCGAATTTGATATGGATGCAGTTGGCCGCAAGGCACTCTCGCTGTTAACACAAATGGTCATTACCAGCGGCGAAAAAGTCAGCAGCTATATCCCAAGTAAAGGTTTAGTGGTGGGTGGTAAAGATGTTGCGCTGACTTTGGTGTTAGCGGATGGTGTCGTGCAAACCTCAACTTCCGCTGATGCATCTGGCGAAGCGTATTCAGATCCAATCCGCATTCCTAATCCAACGGGCTTGCATGCTCGTCCTGCGGCGGTGTTGGCGAATGCGGCTAAAACTTTCAAATCGGATGTAAAACTAGTTCGCGCTGAGCAAGAATCCAATGCCAAATCAGTTGTGGCAATTATGGGTTTAGAAGTGCAAAACGGTGATGAAATCCGTGTTCGCGCAATTGGCCCCGATGCATCGGGTGCGATCAAAACCTTAACGGCGTTAATCATTAGTGGTTGTGGTGAAGATGTGGGTGCTGCGGCGCCGAAGTTGAAGCCAAAACCGATGGACACCATCAAAACAACTAAAGCACAGCCAAAATCAGAAGATCCAAACGTGTTAACGGGTGTTTCTGCATCGCCAGGTTTAGCTGTTGGCCAGATTTTCCAAGTGAAGCAAGCTGATATCGCTGTTGCAGAAGCGGGCGAAAGCCCAGAAGTAGAGCGTCGCCGTTTTGATAAAGCATTGAAAGACGCGCATCAGCAATTAGAAAACCTCAAAGCTGAAATCAGCGATCAAAGTAAAGCTGAAATTTTTGCAGCGCATCAAGAGCTTCTCGAAGATCCAGATTTGTTAGCCATTGCAATTACAGGGATGACCAACGGCAAAAGTGCTGGCTTTGCTTGGAAACAGGCCTACAGCACCTATTCAGCTAAGTTGGCCGCATTGAAAAATGAAGTCTTGGCCGGTCGTGCCAACGATATTCGCGATGTAGGTTTGCGCGTACTACGCCTCATTGCGGGTATTGAAGAAACAGCGATGGTCGTGCCTGAAAACGCGATTTTGATTGCTGAAGACCTCACGCCATCGGATACCGCCAGCCTTGACCGTACTCGTGTACTTGGATTTTGTACGACGGGTGGTGGTGCAACCAGCCACGTTGCCATCTTGGCGCGTTCACTGAATATCCCAGCCATTTGCGGTATCGATGAAGATGCTTTGGCACTCGCCAATGGTATGCCGGTGATTTTGGATGGTACTCGCGGTACTTTGCGTAAAAACCCATCGACCGCAGAAGTGACCGAAATTCGTGAAAAACAAGCCAAACAAGCGATCAAGCGCGAAGCTGAATTGGCGGCTGCGTTTGAGCCAGCAACGACCAAAGATGGCGTTCATGTTGAAGTTGTTGCCAATATTGGTGGTTTGGACGAAGCCGTACAAGGCGTGAAATTGGGTAGTGAAGGTGTAGGTTTGCTACGTAGCGAATTCTTGTATCTTGAACGTACTGAAGCGCCAACTGAAGAAGAACAAAGCCAAATTTACATCGATATCGCCAAAGCACTCGGTAATGATCGTACTTTTGTCGTGCGTACTTTGGATGTGGGCGGTGATAAACCATTGGCTTACTTGCCAATGCCGGTTGAAGAAAACCCATTTTTGGGTGTTCGTGGTGTTCGTCTGTGCTTGGCGGAGCCTGAACTCTTACACACTCAAGTTCGTGCCGTATTGCGTGCAGCACCGTATTCAAAACTGGCCATCATGTTTCCAATGATTACCAGTTTGGAAGAAGTGCGCGAAGTGAAACGCATCGTGGCACTTGAAAAGGCCGCGTTGGGCATTACTCAAGACGTGCAAGTCGGCATTATGGTGGAAGTGCCTGCGACCGCAGTGATGGCTGAGCAATTTGCGCGTGAAGTTGATTTCTTCTCGATCGGTACCAATGATTTGACGCAATACACCTTGGCGATGGATCGGGGTCATCCAAAATTGGCTAAACAAGCCGATGTGATGCATCCAGGTGTGCTTAATTTGATCAATATGACCGTAAAAGGTGCACATGCACACGGTAAGTGGGTTGGTGTATGCGGGGGTATTGCTTCAGACCCTATGGCTATTCCACTGTTGCTAGGTATAGGTGTCGATGAATTGTCAGCCAGTGTGCCAACGATTCCAGCGATTAAAGCTTTGGTACGTACTTTGAACAAAGCCGATTGTGAAAAACTTGCCGCAGAAGTGCTGCAACTAGGCACCGCCGCCGAAGTTCGTGCTCGTTTGTCTCAGTTGGTTGATTAAAAGGAATTTAAAATGGTTTTAGTAATAGCAGTGATTGCATTAGTGATCGGTATTGCGATTGGTTGGACAATGCGTGGTAATCAACAAGCCACGACCAGCGAAGCGCGGGTAGAGAAAGAAATTCAGGCTGAAGTCGTTCCGGCCGTAAAGTCTGAATTACTCAAGCCAGAGTGCTACGCAGCATTGGGTGGCAAAGCCAATGTGCGAGTGGAAGAGTTTATTGCTGCGACACGCGTTCGGGTTGAGTTGTTTAATGGCGCACTATTAAATGAAAGCGCGCTTAAAAATGCGGGCATTGCAGGTATTGCTAAAATTGACGGCACCACGCTACATTTGATTATGTGATTTTTTGTGCATTCAAAAAAAACCACCATTAATTTTGGTGGTTTTTTTTTGCTAAAAATAATATGTCGTTTACATTGAAGCTACTTTTAAAATACTATCACCTTGATATAAAACAATAATTTTTAGCTAATACGCTAAGGTATATCCCTGTAAGGTGATCGCTGGATTGGCAAAAAATATTTTATGTAACAAAATGAGTCATAAATTTAATAATCCGGCGATCAACTGATTTATTCATTATTCGCCTTTTGGAGAAAATTATGTTTAAGAATGAATTTGCAGTCTTGAAGCAGATTGGTAAAGCTTTAATGCTGCCAGTGGCTGTATTGCCCGTGGCTGGTTTATTGCTCGGGATTGGGGCGTCTAATTTCTCATTTATTCCAACCATTGTGTCGCAATTAATGGCGGCGGGTGGTGGCGCTATTTTTGGTCATTTGCCATTGATTTTTGCAATTGGTGTGGCTTTAGGATTGACGGAAAATGATGGTGTAGCAGCGATTGCAGCATCAGTTGGTTTTGTCGTTTTATTGGCCACCATGGGAGTAATGGCTCCGGTGATGGGTGTTGAGCCTGCGATGGTGATGGGCATGAAGTCGATGGAAACCGGCGTATTCGGCGGGATTATCATCGGCGGCGTGGCGGCGATCTTATTTAATAAATATTATCGAATTGAATTACCGCCGTACTTAGGCTTTTTTGCTGGCAAACGTTTTGTACCGATTGCGACGGGTGTAGTGGCCATTTTTGTTGGTGTACTAATGTCGTTTATTTGGCCTCCAGTGCAAGGCGTGATCAACACATTCTCACAATGGGCAGCGCATTCTGATCCACGCACGGCGGCAACGGTATATGGTTTTGTTGAACGTCTATTGATTCCATTTGGCTTGCATCACATCTGGAACGTGCCGTTCTTTACTGAAATTGGTAGCTTTACCGATGCGACTGGCAAAGTGGTACGTGGTGATATTGCGCGTTTCTTCGCTGGTGATCCAACTGCGGGTATTTTGTCTGGCGCGTTCTTCTTTAAAATGTTTGGTTTGCCAGCTGCTGCGATTGCGATTTGGCATACTGCTAAACCAGAAAATAAAGTGATGATCGGCGGGATGATGGTATCTGCAGCCTTAGCTTCATTCTTGACTGGTATTACGGAACCGATTGAATTTGCCTTTATGTTTGTCGCTCCGGTGCTGTATGTGATTCACGCCTTCCTTGCGGCATCTGCGCATTTTGTAGCCAACACATTGGAAATGCGGATGGGTTTTACCTTTTCGCAAGGTGGCATTGATTTCTTACTCTTTAATGCCTTCGGTGTGAATGGAAAGAATTGGTGGTATGTACTGATTATTGGCCCAATTTATGCCGCTATTTACTACACTGTTTTCCGTTTTGTAATTACCAAATGGAATTTAAAAACACCTGGTCGTGAAGATGAAGTCATTGATGCGGTACAGCATCAAGCCAGTGGTCATGGCATGGCGCATGATTTGGTCGTGGCCTTCGGTGGCGCAGCCAACATCAAGAGCTTGGATGCGTGTATTACTCGTTTGCGGATTTCGGTTGCCGATGCGGCGAAGGTGAATCAAGCTTCACTCAAAGCATTGGGTGCAGCAGGTGTGATGCAAGTGGGTAATAATATGCAGGCGATTTTTGGTACACGCTCTGAAAATCTGAAAACAGATATGTCTGAATACATTAAAGCCGGTGGTATGGGCTTGGTGGCTTCATCAATCAATACACCAGAAGCAATACCTGCTGCTAAGTCGGGTGAAATTCACAATAAGGCGTTGTTAGCAGCCTTGGGTGGGCCAGCTAATATTAGTGAAGTTGCTTCGATTGCAGCGACACGTGTGCGGGTTTTGTTAAAAGACGTGAGTCAGTTGAATGAACCGGCTGCTTTAGCTGCAGGTGTTACTGCGGTAGCGAAGTTGGAAGGCAATGTGTTGCATTTAATTGTTGGCGATCCTAAGGCTATTTTGGCTTAGCCGCATTCAATCGATTGCATCATCCATATAAAGCCCATCTAAACAAGGATGGGCTTTTTTACATGCAGCTAGATTTAGTATGAACTTTGCGCCAAACTCGTTCTATGGCTCGTGATAAAAAATTAATTCTCAGTGAGTTTCAATCGGCAAAGTGGTTGCCGGGTGGACATGCGCAAACCATTTACCCTGCCTTATTTATGTGGCGACGGGCGGCTCGCTATCGTCGTGAGGCTTGGGTTACGCCCGATTTAGACAGCATTGTGGTGGATTGGACTGCGGGTCGCGCGGGTACGCCGTTGATTGTTTTATTTCATGGTTTAGAAGGCAGCTCAAATAGTCATTATGCTTTGTCTTTGTTTGCACAAGCCTATAAACAAGGTTGGCGCGGTGCGGTGCCGCATTTTCGCACTTGCGGCAATGTGCAAAACCGCTTGCCACGCGCTTATCATGCGGGTGATTCTGAAGAGGTGAATTGGATTTTGCGTCGTATGCGAAAAGCGTTTCCAGATTCACCGATTTTTGCAGTCGGCGTATCATTGGGTGGTAATGCTTTACTAAAGTGGCTAGGCGAACAAGGTACTGCGGCGAATATGGTCATTGATGCGGCTGCTGCCATTTCAGCGCCGATGGATTTAACCGCGAGTGGCAATCAACTAGATCAAGGGATTAATCGGCATATATATACGCGCAACTTTTTAAATACGTTGCGCTATAAAACGCAGATGAAGCTCAAGCTCAATGAAAATCCCTATATAGATTGGCAACAAGTGAAGCAAGTGAAAACAATGCGTGAGTTTGATCATCTAGTCACTGCCCCGCTGCATGGTTTTCACAGCGTTGAACATTATTGGCAAAGTGCCAGTAGTAAAGACGTCTTGAGTCGGATTACATTGCCAACCTTAATCATTAACGCCTTGAATGATCCATTTATACCTGCCAGCAGCTTACCTCAGCAAAATGAGATGCCCGCTTGTGTTAAATTACTGCAACCTGCCGAGGGTGGTCACGTTGGTTTTGTCAGTGGCGCACCTCCTGGGAAATTAACTTGGCTACCTGATAATATCCTGCGGTTTTTTCAATATCACCTTCCATTGCCACGATGACCATGATTTCAGTGCCAGCTAGTTTGTTTAAGGCCTACGATATTCGAGGCGTAATTGATTTATTGACGCCTGACTTTGCCTATTGGGTCGGTCGCGCCTGTGGCGCAGAGGCGATAGCGCGTGATCAAGCCATCGTTGCCTTGGGCTTTGATGGTCGTTTATCTAGCCCAGCTTTAGCTGCAGCGCTCAGTCGTGGCTTGCTTGAAGCAGGGATTCAAGCTTTAGACCTTGGTTTGTCCTGTACGCCGCTGCTATATTATGCAGCGCTGAATAAAGCAGCTGGCTGCGGCATCATGATTACCGGTAGCCACAATCCACCGGATTATAACGGTATCAAAATTATGCTCGGCGGTGAGACGATAGCGGGTGAGGCTTTACAAGCATTGCGACAACGCATCGAGCAGGGGCTGTTGCCAATACAAACCGGTGGCGAAGTCAGCCCATTCGATGTACTGCAAGAATACGTCGGCGTAGTGACGCAACAGTTGTCATTGGCTCAATCAGCAAAGCCATTAAAAATCGTCATTGATTGTGGCAATGGTTCACCTGGCGCACTAGCACCCACTTTGTATCGGAAATTAGGCTGCGAGGTGATTGAGTTGTATTGCGAAGTCGACGGTTTATTCCCCAATCATCATCCGGATCCGCAAGTCGCCGAAAATCTACATGAGCTGCAAGCGACGGTCTTAGCACAGCACGCTGATGTGGGTCTTGCCTTTGATGGTGATGGCGATCGACTCGGTGTGGTAACCCGCAGCGGTCAAATTATTCCTGGCGATCGTTTATTAATGCTGTTTGCGACTGTCGAATTGGCGCAGCAATCTGGGCATATCTTATATGACGTTAAATCGAGCCGAGCTGTAGCGCAATGGGTAGCACAGTTGGGTGGCACTTCTGAAGCGATTCCGACCGGTCACCCGCATATGAAACATCGTTTGCGTGAAACGAAAGCACGATTAGCCGGTGAGTTATCAGGACATTTCGCTTTTGCCGCTTGGGGGGTTGATGATGCGCTATATGCAGGCGCCAAACTATTGCAGCAAGTTGCGGCAGGTATCGATCTTGATAGGGAGTTGACGCGTTTCCCTGTCAATTATTCCTCGCCCGAGTTACAAATACCGCTCACTGAATCAGGGCATGCTTTAGTTGCGCAGATTGCAGCGCACGCGCAGTTTCCCAGTGCAGAACAAATTAGTACGATTGATGGTTTACGAATTGAATATGCCGATGGATTCGGTTTAATCCGTGCTTCGAACACCACGCCCGTTTTAACATTAAGAATAGAAGCCGATACCATTCCTGCTATGCAGCGTATTCAGCATGAAATTGCGACAGCGATTGCGCCTTTACCCTTTCCAAACATTGACGAAAAATGATGACACTTCCTCCGCAATATATTATCGCCGCCAACGTCGCTGCTGCTTTGGCTGAAGACATTGGAGAGTGCGACTGGACCGCGCAACTCATTCCTGCCGATCAAACGGCGAAAGCCAAAATTGTATTGCGGGAAAATGCCGTCATTTGTGGCCAAGCTTGGTTTAACGAAGTGTTTCGGCAGGTCGATGCTAGCGTTTCGGTCAACTGGAAAGTTCAAGAAGGGCAGTATGTTGATAAAGACTTTGTTATTTGTGAGTTAGAAGGCAATACCCAGGCATTACTAACCGCTGAAAGATCTGCACTTAACTTTTTGCAAACACTATCGGCTGTGGCGACGGTAACGCGTCAATATGCCGAGGTCGTTGCGGGGACTTCCGCCGTCGTCCACGACACGCGTAAAACCATCCCCGGACTACGCCGCGCTCAGAAATATGCCGTCATAGTCGGTGGCGGCGCTAATCAGCGTATTGGTTTATACGACGGCATATTAATTAAAGAAAATCACATCTTGGCGGCAGGTAGTATTGCTAATGCTTTGAGTACGGCGCGTGAGATCGCACCATCACACGTCACGATCCAAGTGGAAGTCGAAAATCTGCACGAGCTTGATCAAGCCATTTCAGCAGGCGCGACATCGGTATTATTAGATAATATGAGTTTGACTGAAATGAAGCATGCTGTTGAACGGGCCGAGGGCAAAGCGGTACTAGAAGCATCGGGCGGCGTTGATTTGGCTACATTGCGAGCCATTGCTGAGACCGGTGTGCAGCGTATTTCAATTGGAAAACTCACAAAAGATGTACGCGCCATCGATTTATCAATGCGTTTAATCTAAATCGACGGCATTTTGAACCGTTTTACACTAAGGGCGCGCTAGCGCCCTTTATTGTTTCTGCTGGGTGCAGCTTTTTTGTTTCAAATTGGTTTCTATGTAAATCAACGACTTATCACCTTCGGTCCATTTTATTTGTACGTGGGTGTTGACGCATCTCAGGCTGGGGCGTATATTTCGGCCTCTCTGCTGCTGACACAGCAAACGAAACAAGCAGTTTTCTAGCCAGTTTCGGTGTCTAAGCCACTGATCTTTAACAAAATACAGCCGATGAGTGTGAGTGCTTGATTTGCGA
>CAUPHX010000081.1:0-10683 GCA_963511125.1 uncultured Deefgea sp.
CCGATCAGGCGCTAAAGTGCGAATAGCCCATCATGGCCCGAGCAATTGCGCTCAATAGAGAGGCCGGATATACGTGAGCAGTCGAACTTAAGTCAAAAACAAAATATGCTTGCAAGCCGGAAGGAGTCCATATATGAACATGCCACATCAAACGCAGGATACAAAAGCGCAATGAGTCAACTCCAAACCCGCCAGATTCAGCAAACCGTGATTTTAGCCAAAGCCACGCAGCAACTGCGCCAAGTGGCCTGCCTGCAGCCCACGCTGATGCGGATTCGGCAAGGCGAAAAGCACATTTGGTTAAATGAAAAAACGCAAATCGCGCACCGCGGTGATTTGATTATTGCGCCAGCGGGGATGGAATTAACGCTGACCAATGTACCTGATGCCAAGGGCTACGCCTGCGAAGTGTTGCTGTTTGATCCGCAATTGATCGAGCATTTTCGCGCCAGCTATCCCGCTGCCGTAGCTGCAGCACTCAAAACCGAAGCGCGCTTGTGCGAGAAATCCACGCCGGTCATTGCCAAACTTTGGGATGAAGTCTTCGCCGCCACGGCCAGCCATGAGCCCGCAGAATTACTGCATCACCGAGCCGAAGGATTATTGCTCGCGATGACAATGGCAGGATTGGGCGCGGGCTTATTACTCAATCGCAGCGATGCACTTGCCGAGCGCGTGCAACAACTGATTATGCTCAACGCCGCCAAAGAATGGACGGTCGACGCGATGGCTGAGCAACTGCATGTCGGCGCATCGACACTACGCCGCCAACTCGATAAAGAAGGCAAATCATTTCGGCAATTGCTCGAACAAGTTCGGCTGAATATCGCACTGGGCATGATCCAAACCACCAAACAACCAATCGGTGCCATCGCCCAACAATGCGGCTACACGTCGGCATCGCGCTTCAGCGCCCGCTTTGCGCAACAATTTGGCACCAAGCCGATGCAATTGCGGGCGACGGTGATGTGAGACTACAAAGCATTTGATAAATACTGTTGGGCGCCACAAGACCTGAGGCATTTAAAGCGCTTGCCCTTTCCGCCATTGGTTAACCAAAGCGGCGACCTGAATCTCAATATCGGCTTGGCGAATTGGGTTTTCCTGTAACCAATCCTTGGCATCTTGATCATTTTGCTGCGCGGCCAGCATCAACCACGCATAGCCTTTAATTAAATCTTTGGCAGCGCCTGTTTCCTGCGTATTAAGCAGTAACTTAGCCAAGCGATATTGTGCTTCGCTGTGCCCCAGTATTGCAGCCTGTCTAAACAGGCGCTCAGCTTCATTTACGTCTTGCGGTACACCTCGGCCTTGGGCATACATCCAGCCCAAACCCGTTAACGCATAGGGATCTTTTGCTGCGGCCGCAATTTGCAATAAATCCCTCGCCTTATCCAAATTCTGTTTGACACCGCGGTTATCGCGCAAATACATCCACCCCAAAAAGCCAATCGCTTTGAGATTCTGTTTTTGCTGTGCTTTTTCTAACCAAACCAATCCATCAGTTGGATTAGCGGGTATCCCCTCACCTAAAACCAGCATTCGCCCCAAATGAAACGCGGCATCGCTATAGCCTTGCCTAGCCGACTTTTCCAAGAACTGCACCGATTTAGTTAAATTCTCTCCACACACCCCATTTTTGCTATAAAAGTAGCCCATATTATGTTGAGCCTCAGCTAAACCCTGCTCCGCCGATTTTTCAATCCAAAGACAGCCAGCGCTCACATTCAATTCGGAGCCATTTCCATTCACTTGCAACAAACCCAATAAATTTTGGGCGTATTTATTTCCTTGTACTGCCGATTTTTTGTACCACATAGCAGCTTGGAAAGGATCGGCTTCGGTGCCTAAGCCTTTCTCATAAAACCAAGCAATCCGAGCTTGATCATCATCCGCCCCCGCCATCGCAGCCTTAAGTTGCCATTCGAACGCATGCTTTAAATCTTTTTCAACGCCATTGCCATCCTCAAAGCGATACGACAACTCGCGCTGAGCATCGGTATTGTTTTGATTGGCAAGTGCCAGTAATTGCTCAACGCTTAAAGCGCGAACATTGGCGGTGGATGAATAATAACTTTGTACCTTTTTCCAGCCCCGCCCTTGATTGGCCATCAATGCCGCAGCAACAGTCATCAACAGCAACAGATACACAGAAAATCGAATCAACATCGTTTTAGAAAACCTGTTCGCTAAAAATCAAAATCGACTGAACAGTCGAAAAAAAACGTACCTATATTGATGAAGGCACTCAATTTAAATAGATACAGATATATACCCAACATAAAGTTTATCAGCCACCAGCACCAATACTCACCTGACCTTCGCTGCGCAACATCAGCACTTTGCCATTGCGTCGAATCAAAGTGTCAGTCGTTTTAGATTTAATATTCATAATCGAACCGGCAACATCCAAATTCGTGCTGATTTCAACCTCGGCGCTTTTTTTGTCGGGTGCGATTTTGATACTATGAATTTCATAACTGGAATCGAGCTGCAAGATGCCACCCATTTTTTCACCAAGGGTGTCAAACGTCGTGTACAGCTCTTTCATACTCGCGCAGGTATCCACTTTATTCGACTCACCTTCAGTGGCATGCCCACCCAAATCAGCCTTTGCGCTACTTGTGAAATCTTCGGCCAACAAGGTACATAGCTTTTCCGGGTTTCTACTCAAAGTAGCAGCCTCATAATGCGCATAAAACTCAGTCGCTTGTTGTTCATCGATTTGCCGACCTCCAACAAAAAACCACCACGCGCCCGCCACACAGATCAGCGCTAAAATCCCTAGTTTGAGCGGTTCAACGCGGCTCAATACAGACTCGCGCGCTTCACTGGCCGGTAACATCGGCTTGCTTCTAAACTCGCGCCGTGAGTCGATGGTGGCCATGTTCTTTTCGAGCGCTTCTTGCTTTTGCGCCGCCAAACGGCGTGGCATATCGCAACCACACGCAACACACAAAGTTCGCTTGGGTTGCTGCTGACCACAACTCGGGCACGTCATTAATTCAACGGCGGCGGCCTGATTTAGCGAGTCTGCATTCGTGCTCGCTCGTGGGCTGATCGATTGTGGAGTTGTTGCAGTGCTCGGAATCGGCAAGTTCAACTCAGCACGCACTTCAACACCGGCTTGATTAAGTAAGCCGATGTATTTCTCCAGCTGCGCTTGAGGCAGCTCTTTTTTAAGCACGGTTGGCGCTTTCGCCAGTAAATCAGCGGCCTTTTGGTCATCCAGTTTCAATAACTGCGCCAATAGTTTCGTGGCGGTATCAGGTTCAATCCCCGGTAAAAAATTCCCCGTTAGGGTTAAGCAAAACGTCTCACTCATCTGTAAATCCATCTTTTTATTTGAAGAATTGGGTGTAAGGCTCACCAGCCATTACACCCCATTGATTTAAATCACTTCACCACCATCGCCGCATTTGGCGCAGCACCAAACACATCTGGCGCGTACATCGCTTCGACTCGACTTGGTGGCAATTGGAAAGTCCCGGCGTTATTCAGGCGCATAGTGTATTCGACGCTAAATTTACCGCGTGGCACGTAGCTGTAATACGCGCGGTAGCCAGCGAAGCGACGTTCTTCAAAGTCGGGCCATGCCCAGCCACTGCGTTTTTCACCTTGGGTGGCCATCGCCGAGTCTCGCCCCAAACCGTTGCCCAAAATTGTTGCGCCTGCGGGGATCGGGTCGTCAACAACGACTTGCGTCATATCCGCTTGCGCGTCGACTTCCAGCGTCACGCGCACCACATCGCCGCGGCTGTATTGGCCTGCGACTTTTGGCTCAACGGGCGTTAGCGTTTTCTTGATGCTGTAACCCGCTACTTGCGGCGCTTTGAGTGCGACAGCGGCGAGTGCTTGCACCGTCACCCACGGCGCGCCGGTGCCTTGCTGCGTGATGCTCAAGTTCGTCGTTTTCGCTGGCCACGGCAACATCACTGCGGCTGGATCGGTTGTTCCCCATACTGCCGATTTGTTCGCCTCGCCCAAAGTCGCTTTTGCCTGACCAGTTACAGGTATTGCCTCAAATTGCTTGCTAAAAGCGGCTACGGCGAGCGTACCCCAGACATTGGCATTGGTCGTCCACCACACCCCGCGCTGCTGGCGGCCTAACAGACCCGTCAACATTTTCGGTACGTCGTCTTTCCACGTTGGCAATTCTCGCACCGCCAAAATCAGGCGCGCCGCGTTCACGTCGCCGTTATTCATCAGCCACCACCAGTAATCGTCGCGTTCAGTCGAGAACACCATGCGCGTACCTTGGTAAGTGAGGCGGCCGCGCAAGATTTGCTCGGCTTCTGCCAAACGAGCTGCGCGATCTGGCAAGGTCGGGGCGCGCTGCAATAGCGACAGCCAATCAACCAACATCGCCGTCGTCCATGTTTGCGGTTGGATATTCAGTACCGCCAGTTGGCGCGGCGCAAAGCGGCCGTATCTTGCGAGCGCATCAAACGCAGCGAGATAACGCGCATCCAAATCGGGGCGTGGCGACCAGAAATCGCGTTTGATCCGGCCTTCGACAAATTGCGTTAAACCTTTGAGCATCGCATCGCGTGAGGCATCGGGGATCGCGTATCCAGCTTCATGCGCCGCGCTCAGGATATACGCCGTGAGGGTATCGTAACCGCGTGCACCGCTACCTTCGCGTGGCGGGTAATACATCGCCAAACCATCGCTATCCAGATACAGCGGCAACTCCTGCATGATTTTGTCCCAACGGGTTTTGTCTTGCAGACCCATCGCGACGGAGGTTTTTTGCTCCAAGCACACATACGGATATTTCAAGAACCACTCGCGCACGGCAGGCATATCGCGGGTTAGTTTGGCTTGGAATTGCAGATTGATACCGCCACGCCCTGCTTGTGCGTTGGGTGGCAGCGCGACTGGCATCGTCACTGGCGTATCAAGGCGACGCAGCGAGGCTTGCTGCACCGTCACTGGAATCGCTGGCTCGACTTGCTGGCTGCTCGCTAGTTTATCAACCGCTTTTTCACCACCCTGCTCACTAGCAGCAATCACCCAATCGAGCTTACTCACGCCCATCGGAACCGTCACAGGCCAGATCACTTCACGCGCCTCACCCGCGCCGATGTCGAGCGTTTGCGGGCTTAGATCAATCCTCACCCCTAACCCTCTCCCAGAGGGAGAGGGTGAATTTCCACCTTCAGGGTCGAGTAGCGGATTGGCTTGCGCGCTAACGATCACTTTCATCGCGCGACTGCTGCCATTACGCACAGTAGCCATCGCGGCGAATTGATCACCTTCTCGTACCAATGGCGGCAGGCCAGCGGTGAGTTGCAAGTCTTGCGTCACCGCAATTGACGTGCTGCCCGTGCCAAATTGCCCTGCGCCCACTTCGGCGACGGCGACGAGTTTGAACTTGGTCAACGCATCATTCAGTGGCACGGCAATCGTTGCGCTGCCGTTGGCATCCAGAACGAGTTTCGGTTGCCAAACTAACAGCGTATCGAGCAATTCACGCGTTGGTGCGACACCGCCACCACCGCCGGGTGGCAACGCTTTACGGCCAAAATGGCGCTTACCGATTACTTCTTGCTGCGCGGTGGCCGTTTCAACACCGTAAGCGCGCTGCTGCAACATCGCATCCAGCAGATTCCACGATGTATTGGGCTGTAGCTCAAGCAGTGATTCGTCTACAGCGGCAAACATCACCTCAGTACCTGATGGAGCTGGCTTGCCATCAGGCAGTTTTACTTGCACTTTAACTTGCGCAGTTTTGCGAATACCGTACACCGCTTTATCCGCCGTGACGCTCACTTGCAATTTATGCGCGGCTTCGCCAACTTTGATTTGTGCAAGGCCATATTTAAACGCCGGTTTGGATAAATCGACCATCGCCGTTGGCGCTTGGAAATCGCCGCCTTCGTTCCAATACGCATCCCACCATGCGCTCGGCGCTTTCCAGCCCCAAGTAAAGAAGGAATACCACGGCACATCGCGCACGCGGCCGCGCACGGCCAGCACCGATACATACACATTCGGTGCCCAGTCCGCCGCAATCGGCAATTCAAACGTAGGATTTTTACCCGACAATTCGATCACTTTGGTTTCAAACACGCCTTCGCGCTCAATCGCGACCCACGCGGTGGCGGTTCTAAATGGCATTCGCACTTGGAAAGTGGCCGATTCACCCGGTTGATACGATGGTTTTTCTGGCACCACGTCGATGCGGTCGTTGTTTTCGCCATCAAACCACATTTCATTTTGGCGGCTCACCCACACCGTTTGCGCTGCGCTCACCTTTCGTTTTTCGGCATCGCTCGTTTGGGCAATCAGCTCGATACGGCCTTCTTCTTTCAATTCCACATCGCAAAATACCAAACCGCGCGCATCGCTTTTACCGCTGCAGACTTCGCCCAAGTCTTCGGTTTTTTCTTCGCTTTCATAGGCATAAAAACCGCCGACTAAACGCTTGCGCGTCGATAAATAGCTATGCCGCACCGCGCTAACGCTCACTTCTCGGCCTGCGACCGGTTTATTATTGGTATCGACCACCACCGCTTTCACCGCGACGGTCTTACCAACCGAAGCCCAATCTTCGACTTGAACACCGATTTGCACTGCGGCAGGCCACAAGGTCACGGTGCGGGAAATCGTTTGCACTTCACCATTCGAGTCGGTGTACGTGGCCTCAGCGACTAAATCAGTCGGTTTGCTGATAGCTGGCAAATTAGCGATATTGACCTTGCCTGCGCCATTGCCATCGAGCACAACGGCGGCTTTATTCAGAACCACTTTGCCGTCGAGCGATGGTGTTTTTGCATCGCGCAGCGATTCTGGTGCGTAAAAACTAAATCCATCAAAACCTTCGGGGCTGCCATAACGCTCACGTAGCATCGCGCTCACGCTCACCGGCAAAGCTTTGGCTGCGCCGCCGTTGCCGTAAGTCATCGCCAGCGATAACGCTAAAGCTTGCGGTGCAATCGTGGCTTTGTTATCAAAGCTGATTTGACCCCGCATCACAGGCAAGCGGAATTCTTCAACACGGAAGTTGCCGGTAGATAACGTAATGCCATCCTGATCATAGCCTGCGGCATCATCCCCCCCAGAGGTATTGCGAACGCCTTTTTTGCTGAGTTTCAATGAATATGCGCCAAGCTTGGCATTGGCTGGAATCGCAAACGTCGATTCGGCGTAACGCCCATTGCGCCACGTTAGTGGGAATTTAAATTCTTGGCCGCTACCATCGTGAGTAATCGTTAATTCAACGGGCAGTTGGTTCGCCTTAGGTAAGGCAAATCCTTTGGAATTCTCAACACGAATCACATGCTTCATCGACACCGTTTCGCCAGCGCGGAATAGCGTTCGATCAAACACCGTATGCGCACGCAGCGCAGGCTGGTCGCCGTAAATTGTTTGCACGGGGAAGCGCCAGGCCTCAATCCCCTGATTCCACGTTGAGCGAGCGAACGACACGTCTTCAACGCTTTTGGCATCAGTTTTGCGCGCGGTGATAAAAAAGCCCGCCAAACTACGACTGTTGCACGATTTCTCTTTGAGAAATTGCGGAATCAACACCGCGCCATTCGCGCCCGTTTTGCCTTGCCACAACAGCTCCGCCGCGCAGTTATACACGGCGATTTTGGCTCCAACGACAGGTTTAGCGGTATCGAGCGTCGTCACCCACACCGCAGCGTTTTCTTTACTGTGTTTGAAGTGCACCGCTAAATTGGTCACCAGCGCAGCGGTACGCACATACATCGGTTGATTGCTATCGAGTAGCGCTTTGCCGAGCACGCGCGACTCCAGCTCGACGATATGCAAGCCGGGCGTTTTAAGCGGAATGCCAACGACTTCAAACGGCCATTTCCCTTTGGAATCAGGCGCGCCGGGCAAGCTTAAATTGACTGCTGATTTTTCAGTTTTGAGTAGGCTCAGGCGACGCGTTTCTACATCTTTACCATTAATAGGAATGATATTTTCATCGTAATAATTCACTTTGGCCAACCAAGCCATCATCGCCTGATCATCTTTCAAGGTCAGTGAACTACCCCCGATTTTGGCCGATTTAATCGGCATATCGGCTTCGATATGGCGCAAAGTAACGGGTAATGCGGGATCGGCATTGAGCTCCAAAATCCCAAATGGCGCGGCGGAGAATTTGGCTAAGGGCGGGTAATCGGCTGTTTTAATTTTCAGCGGAAACGCATCGCCATTTTTGAGCTCTTTGCTCAGCTCACTCGGTAATTTGATTTCAAACTCAGCCTCGGCAGTAAATGGGCCTTTGAAACGCACATACTCGCTCATGCCGCTGCTTTCGTCCTGACTAAAATAAGGTTTGGCTTCGCCGCTGGCCGATTTCAAGATGATCTTTTCAGCCAAACTACGGGGTATAGGCCTAGAGAAATTAAGCCTAAAGTCTTTGAAGGGAATACATCCGGATTTGGCACTCTGACGTTCGCAAGAGAACTGGGCGGTGAATTCAGGCTCAACTTTGAAATTGAGTAATTGCGGGTCACGACTGCCGGGACGGGAGTTGATCAATACGACCTTGGTATTGGCGGGCAATCGCTGCGCGCATTGCATCACATCGACTTGAGCCGCAATTTTTTGCAAATTAAAGTGTTTCAGCAAAGTGGCTTTATCGTCGCCCCCCAGCCGTTTCATCGGCAAGCGTTCGGCCTGGCCTGCGACTTGGCAAAATAAATGCTGGCTGGTCGCGGGCGCGGCACCGTTGTATTTCAAAACAAAGGCTTGATCCTCAGCGATGCCGCCACTGCTGTTATATTCATCAGTGTCATTCTCATCGGCAACGCCGGTGCCATTGTCTGGCCACGAGCGCGTGATCAATTGCGCGCCCGTATTAAAGCTGAATTGCGTTTTACCAGTGATGGCCTCGCCATTTTGCGCCTTGAGGCCGGCTTTGAGCTTAAAGCTGCACTTTGTCGCAGCGGGTATTTCGCCCGAAAAATCCATCCCCCACGATTTATCATCCAGCCAACGCGCATTGCCTTTCACGGGGCACAGCACATCAAATGGCGCTGCAGCGGATAAATCGCCAAACTTGATCATCGGCGCAGAAAACGTCGCACGCACTTGCTGCACTTTGGCGACTTCGTTTTGCGGGGAGAATTGAGTGATGCTCGCAGCGAAACTCGCCACTGCCGGAATTGCAAATAGCAAAGCGAGTGATAAAGAACGGAGCGACATAGCGGCAAACCTAGAAAAAGCGCAATACCGACAATTTACTCCAAGCTAGAAGAAAGGAAAAATTAAGGTTGCCAACTTATTCTTTTTTGCAAAGAAGGCGGGATTTTTAGCTGCCAATGTGCGACTTTGGCGCGACTAAACACCAAATGCCCGGGGCTACTTGGCTGAATCGGCATATTCGCTTGTGGCAGTTGCAATAAAGAGCGCACCATTTTTCCTGCCGCAGCGCCGTGCTCAAAGCCAGACAGCACCATGCCACCTGCCGCCGCTTGTCGGCCAATCGCAAAATCCCAAAAGCCAAAGAGCGGAATCGGGCTATGCTCGGACGTCCATTGCATGACTTTTTCTGCATCAACATGCTTCAAATCTGCAGCAGTCAAGGCCTGATAAGTCCCTAGCAAAATCGCATCGTAGTGTTGATTGGCATTGATCACCTTAGTTTGCCAATCGGCAAACCGCTCCACTAACACCACCTCAACACCGCGCAATTTCAGCTTTTGCAGATCATCTTGCAAAATGAAAGCAGAACGATCTTGATCCAGCAAGACCAAAATACGACTATCGGCACCGCGTAGTGCTCGAATCAAATCCACATTCTGTTGATACAAGGGTCTTTCTAAAATACCCGTGACGGTGACTGGCAATTTACCCGCGAAATACCTTCGGGGGTCGGCATTGACGCCTAAAAAAACCACTGGCATTTTCATCAACGCCAAATGTGTCCCCAATAAAGCCAAAGCAGCATCATCGCCGAGCACCACCAATTGGGGTTTCCTTTGCTGAATTTCTTGTAAAGCCAATTTAGCCTGCTCTAAATGCTCGGAGGTCGGCAGGCGCTTGGTATCCAACGCAATAAAATCCAGCTCGGCCACGCCGTTTAACTTGCTTCGCAAGCCCTGCAGATATTCTCGATCCCAGCCATTTTCTGGATGGTAGCTCTCAACCACCATCACCAAGGGTTGCGCCAGCAGTGAGTTCACACTCAATGCTATGCACAGCGCCACCAGCCAACGAGCCCACATTACTCGGCCCACTCCACCATCAAATCATCAGCGATTTGCTCTAAATCACGGCGAACATGCCCTAAATCCACGCTAACTGGGGCAGACAGCAGTGCTTGCGCATGAAACATCATTTCACCCGACATCGGCGCACTATCGAGCCACGTTTCGAGTTTTTCGACATTGACACCAAAGCGCGCCAATACCGTCGATACGTCTTTAACAATCCCAATTCGGTCGTGCCCGACGAGGGTCAGCGCAACGCTTTGCAAAGGCGCTTCGCTGGTGGCCTGCTCGGCATCCAATACACCGCGCACATCTAAACCGGGCAATGCTTGTAGTGCGGCTAACAACTTTGCGCCATTGCCATTCACCATAACTTTAACAATCCCAGCAAACTGTCCTGCCAAGCGAGAAAATGACGACTCCAACCAATTGCCGTTTTGCTGCGAAATCACTGCCGCCAATTGCTCGACCAAGCCTGGTTTGTCCTGACCAATCACCGAAACAACCA
>CAUPHX010000082.1:0-10424 GCA_963511125.1 uncultured Deefgea sp.
AGAAAACATGTTGCCGCCAGATTCCTTGGCGGGCGCGCATATTTTCTTTCCCGATCCTTGGCATAAATCGCGTCATAATAAACGCCGTTTGATTAAGCCGGAGTTTGTGCAGCAACTGGTATCGCGGATTCAATCGGGTGGTTATTTGCATTTAGCGACCGATTGGGAAGATTACGCGGTACAAATGTTGGCTGTACTCAGTGCTGAGCCGGCTTTAGTCAATACGGCAGAAGGCTACGCCGAGCGCCCTGACTATCGCCCGCTGACTAAATTCGAAAATCGTGGCATTAAATTGGGCCACGGCGTTTGGGATTTGGTATTTAAGAAAAAGTAATCTCTGCATCAAAAAAAGCCGCCCAAATTCAATCTTGGGCGGCTTTTTTCATCTGCAGCGGTAAAAAAGTGCTTATGTAGGGTGCAAAATCGAGGATTGTGCAAAAGATCAACCGCGAAATGAATCAAGGCCCTTTGAAGGCTTTTGTCGTGCTGGGTATCTATTTTGCATAAGGCGTTGTCGCCAGCACTGCAGAAAGTCCATTTGCCGCCGATATAAAACTGCTGGCGTCTGTTGACGTTTGGTTGGCGTCCACGCTGGCGCGTTGTCCAAGGCGTGCTAAAGTGAAAATAATCGGAAGAGTTAGGAGCGCACCAATATGCACTATTCAAAATTGAAACTGCTTACCGTCTTGCTGAGCTGCCTTGTGGGGCTGGTTGGCTGCGCCAGCTCAAGCCCTAAAAGTGCGTCTGCAAATGAAATGCCCTCTGTAGTGTTGCCGACGAAGGTGACGGCGGTGGGTTATGGCGCAATGCCAGTGGGCGAAGGTTTAACTTCAGCGCAGCGGCATCTATTGGCGATGCGTGCCGCCAAATTGGATGCATATCGTGCATTAGCGGAAACGGTTTCGGGTATCAAAATCACCGGTAGCAGTACGGTATCAGCGATGGCGCTGACCAGCGATAGCTATAAAGCGTATATCGAAGCGTATATGCGAGGCGCTCGCATCGTGAGCATTACGCCTTTGCCCGATGGCGCGTTTGAGACGATTCTAGAGCTGACTTTAAGCGGTGAATTTTATCGTGCTGCACCACCGCATGCAGCGGTGAATCATGAAATGCCTGTGGCAAGTACGGCAGCAAAAATGCCCGCACAGATAAATGTTGTGCCGCAACCCGTTGCCGCTAAAATGGATGCCACCCAAAACTTCTATTTATCATTGTGAAAAAACTTCTTGTTGTCTGCCTATTGTGTCCGGCGGTGTTGGCCGCCGAATTTGAAGGGATCGCACCCCTTGGTTTGGATGGGATTGCAGTGGCGCGACCCTTAGCGATTCAGGACGCTTTAGAAAACGCCGCATTATTTAATGGCGCAAAGGTTCAGTCACTGGCGGTAAAAAAAGGCACGCAGTGGGGCGAAACAACGCAAGTGACGGGCGTGCCACAGGGGGATTACCAGCTATTACGTGAATGGCAAAGCAATGGATTTTTGCATGTTGTGCTTGATATTGCGCCCCCTGCGCCTAAAGTCGAGCCAGCTCAAGTCGCTAAATCGGCCCCTCGTGGTTCAGTGGCGACTTGTGAGAATGATGGCTATCGACGCAAAGTATTGCTTTCGCACTTCTGGATTCAACATCCAACGCAAACGCTGGATTTGGATCGCTTTCCAGAAGGGATTCAAATTGAAATGGTGCGGCGCTTAAATGACAGCGATCAGTTTTTACCGCAACGTTCACCCGGTGTGGCCGTGTTTGATTTACAGCCGCAGGTGTTTGACCCGCTTTTGCAGCCAGATCGAGTGCGCGAAATGGCGCGCTTGTATTCAACGCAGTTTATCGTGGCGGGCATCGTGAGGGATACCTCGTTTAGCGGCGAGCGTTACACTTTGGCGAGTGGTAGCGAAATTCGGAATGGCGAACGAAAAATCGTCGCCAATTTTCCGATGCTGAATTTTGCTCAAGTCGGCGTCAAGGCCGTGCCAGCTGAACGCCGCTTTGATATGGATTTATTTGTCTTTGATGGCGTTTCAGGTGCTTTGGTCAATCGGCATCGGATTGCGGGAAAAACCCGTGGTGAAGTCGTGCAGTCGCTTAGCTCAGGGTTGGGTACGCTAGGTTTTATCGAAACCGATTATGGTCGTTTGGTGGATGACAAGCTGCAAGAGGCGAGTCGATTAGTCAGTCAAGATTTAAATTGCATTCCATTCTCGTCTAAAATTACGCGGGTGGAAAAAAACTCGGTGTATATCGATGCAGGCTATACATCCAATGTTCGGCCGGGCGATACCTTTGATGTTTTTCGGGTGTCTCCAGCTGTTATGCCGATTGATTCAACGAGTTATTTCCCAAGTATGCGCCTAGGGTTGCCAGAAGAAAAAGTGGGTGTTTATACCGTCAAGCAAGTTCAGCCCTTGTTTTCGCTGGGAACGGTAAGCGGTGTACGCGTTGAGCCAGGTGATTTTGTGCGTTATGCGGGGCAGGAGCGAAAAAATGAATAAGCATGCTGCATGGTTATTATTGCTGCCGATGGTGGCTTGGGCTAATGAATTGCCGCCAGCTAAAGTGGTGGCTAAACCCAGCAAGGCGGTAGAGTCGCCTGCGCCAGAGGTGAAAGCCGCTAAGCCCGCAGAGGCGCAACAGGCAGCACCTAGCGCCAAAGCGCCATCTAAGCACGCCGCACCGCAACAAATGGCTGAGCCGATTAAGATTGGAAAACCCGCAGCGCCTGCTACAGCGCCGGCGCCCGCACCGATGTCTTCCGCACCGGCGCCAGAAGTGCTAAAACCGATTGAGACACCGACTGTGCGTTATGTTTCACCGCAATTTTCCACGGCGAAAGCCGAAGCGCATCGCCCTGTGGTGCGATCGAAAGCGCCAAGCGCAAGTGCTCGAGCGAAGAATACAAAATCAACAACATCCTACGCGATGAAACCTGGCCTTGTTCGGGTGTTGCCCGCAGCACAATTACCGAGCGGCGCCATTTTACCGCCACAGTTTCAATGGAGTGCATCGGCTAAGAATATGTCCAACGTAAAAGGTGCGTGGGGGGCGATGGAGCAGGAGGTGCCAAAGGATCTCGACTTGGTGAAGGCCTTACCTGAGGTCGTCGCGACACCGGTTCCAGGCCGTAAAATCGCATCACCGAAATATTATTCCGAGACTAATCAAGAACTGCGCTGGCAATATTATAGTTATCCCTAGCGGCTGTGTTTTGAGGGGCGATTAAACAACTATTTGCGCCAAAACGTAAAAAACCCACTGCACGCAGTGGGTTTTCTTTGTAACAAACCGCAATTAAGCAGCTTGTTTAGCTTTACGACGACGTGCAGCCAACAAACCAACCAAACCCATGCCCATCAAAGCATAAGTTTCTGGTTCTGGAACTGGAGCAACTGCTGCTGAAGTTGCTAATGTGTATGAGCCACCAAAATTACCTGTCACATCGCCTGATACTTTGTAGAAATAGTTGCCGGCAGTGAGTTTGGCGAATGGAGTTGATGAAGCAAAGCTAAAACTGTCCCCAATTTGTGATGAGCCAGCTTGCACTACGCCTGCGGTATTAACTGTACCGCTAAATAAACTAACGCTGCCATTCTTGATGTTCAGGAATTTTTTAATGAAAGTTTGTGTAGCAATGGCTTCTACATTCGATGCAGAGGTCAAGTTAAAGTTAAAGTAATCAGTAAAAGCAAACGCGCCAACTTGATCTTCTTCGCGCTCAAATGTTGAAGTTGATTGCTTGATCGATGTTGATAAAGCGCCCAACTCAATAACAGCCGCAGATGCAGAAAAACTTGCAGCAAGAAGTGCAGTAGCAACTAAAGATTTGATCATGGTCATTTTAAAAGGCTCTCAGTTAGTAATTTAATAGTTAGAGCTGGCTCATTTTGTCCCGGTGACTCGCAAAATCTACGCAGCGGTACATTCGGTTCATGGAGCGAATAGTAAAGAAAATTGGCATTAATAACAAACAGACTTTGCTGATATACCGTACCGTTTGTCGCTAATACTTGAACTTTTTTCTTACAAAGTGATTGTTTTGCTGCTACGGGAAATTGTGTTGCCAATTAGCAGTTTATGCTACCGAATGTGCAGCGATGGTCGGTTTTTTGAGGCTTTTTATCGGTGGCGTAGCTCGGCTGGAGCCGTGTTTTCGCTATGTTTAGTGGGTAAAAAGTGGTATTTAGCTTGCCTGACTAATGGTGCTTGATTGGGCGTGATGAGGGGGCCACAAAGGGCTAAAAGCAGCTGGCTGCTCTTTGCATTGACACACAAAAATCATCGAGCGCTTTTTCGTCTGCTTTATTTACATTTCATTTCACGGACGACCGAACCCGTAAATTGGTTCGCCAGCGTGCTGACTTTTTCGCTATGTATTTCATTGATATTTTTAAACACAAAACTCGCTTGCTTCAGGGTGTCATCACGATCACGCACGACCGCCGATTTGACGCCGAGGGACTTCAGTTCAGCCAAATGACGTTCTCCCGCTTCGCGGGTGCTAAAAATCCCCAAAGAAATCGAGTTTTGCCAGCGTCCGCCATTATTAACGACAAAATAATCAGTGACGCCCATTTCGGCGAGCTGCGCGGCTTTCTGTTTGGCAGATTCTTGGTTGTCCAGTGGTGGCATATAGACCCACACCTTGGTCGATTCGCCACTTGAGTTTTCGCTAGCGCTGAGGCCTAAGCTTTTAATTTTATTGCGAGCGGCATCAATTTGCTCACCCGTGACGCCGGCCCAGCGCCAGCAGCGTCCTGCGCTGGCTTGGGCAGTGGGTTGAGCGCTGGGTTGAGCTGTTGCTTTGGCTGTCGTTGTTGGTGCAGGCGTTGGGGTTGCTAACACGCTAGGCTCGGCATTGGGTGTGACGAGGGTTTCACTGGCTGTTGCTTCGGGGGCGTTGCCGAGTTGACCAGTGACAACACTCACTTGGCTGGCGTTGATTTCGCGTTGCAATAGATTAATATTGGCAGGCTGGGTGTCTAGCTTTGAGAAACCGTACAGTCCTAGATTGACTAAGACCAATAATATAAACAGCCATTTCATCTGCAAAACTCTCCATCACCTGTGGCTAGCAAAGCTGCTAGACCATCAAGAACCAGATTATCCACTGCAATGGCCTTGCCGTTAAGCAATGCTTCTAATATTGCAGCATCGCCACCAAACAGCATGATTTTTGCCTCTGAGTTATGCTGCTTTTCGAGTTCAGCTTTTGCGATTTCAATCGCGCCCAAAATCGCCCGCAAGCAACCCGTTTCAATGGCATCGATAGTGGCTTGTGGGAAACTTTGGATTTTCCCTTTTGCAAAGGGCAGTCGCGCCGTCGCTTGATGCAGTGCTGCTTTCATCAGACCAAGCCCCGGTGCAATCGTCCCGCCTAAATAATCACCCTCAGCGGTGAGGCTATCGATGACCAGCGCGGTGCCAGCAGAAATCACCAGCAAATTTTGCTGTGGAAACCGCTGGCTGGCCCCTAAAATCGCGGCCCAACGGTCGCAGCCTTGTTCGTCTAAATTCAAATAGTGATTTTGAATGCCTAGCGCACGTCGGCTGACTTTGAGCCACGCCGTAGTGGCTTGCCAACGCTGGGCAAATAATTGGCTGATTTGCGTTTGCAATTCTGGACTGGCGACGGCACAGCCGATGAGGTGTTGGGCCTGTCGCAGATTGGCGCATTGCTGCCAGAGTTCAGCAACATCATTCGCAATGCCATGGATATCGCCTTGCCGCCATTTAATTCGGCTATTACCAATATCAAGGAGTAATGCGCTCATTTTGCGCGTCTGAGGCTAACGTCGCCCGAGTGAACCAAAATTTCGCCCTCCGCTGAGGCAAGTTTTAAAGAACCATCCGCCGCTAAGCCTGCAAACTGGCCTGTTTGCACCTTGCCGTTCGCTGCGATGACATTCAGCGTGGCATCAGACCAAGCATGCAGTGCTTCCCATTGTGGGCGCAGTGGCGCAAACCCAGTATCGGCAAATTGCGTGAGGGTTATTTCTAGTTGCTGGATGATTCTGGCTAATAATTCATTGCGCCCACAGCAGAGGCCGCCCTGACTTAAGCTGGCAACGGCTTGGTCAAGTTGGCTGCGCCATTCACTCGGCAGGTCGACATTCAGACCAATGCCAATCACTACGTGCGATGGGCCGAGGGCGTCGCCTTGCATTTCAATCAGAATGCCACCCACTTTCGCCCACTCGCCTTGCGCATCGTGCAGTAATAAATCGTTGGGCCATTTGAGGCCAATTTTCGCCACGCCAGCCTGTTTTAAAGCTAACGCAATTGCCACACCGACTGCCAAAGGCAGGCCGGCTAATTGGGCTGAGCCGCGTTCAAAGCGCCAAGCGAAAGAAAACAATAAACTACCGCCCAATACACCAAGCCAAGTTCGCCCCAATCGACCACGACCGCCATCTTGCCATTCGGCCGCAATGAGTTTGCCATGCTCCGGATTGAGTAATAATTCACGATTGGTTGATGTGAGGGTATTGCTCACAAACAATTTACAGATGCTATCTTTAGGTAGATACCCTTTGATATTGCTGGCATCTAGCCATTCGATGGGGGCGCAGAGGCGATAGCCGACCCCGTGCCGACGTTCCAAATGGATGCCGTAGTCTTCTGCTTTGGCTAAGCCTAATGAAACACTGGCGCGTGAAATGCCAAGGTTTTGTGCGATTTGCGCACCGGAGGTAAATTCATGCGCATTCAGTTCGCGCAATAGGGAGAGGGTATCGTGCATGATGGCATTTTACTTTAGGAATGGCGTCTGCCGCATTAAATTCCTGAAGTTGCACTTGGGCTAAACCAACTGGTCGACCTTTCTCAATGGGGCTAATTTTCGATGGAAAAACTTAAAATTAGCAGCTCAGCTGGGTGACTTTGCTTTTTCTAAAGCAACCGACTTTGGCGAAATCAGCTGCCGCAATTCAATCCTCATGAGTCAGCTCATGAACGCTTTTTTAACAGTGGCGTATCGCCATCTTGCGCTGTTTGGATTCAGTGAAAATGATGCCGGTGAGTTGAAATTTATGCCGTAGATGTTTTAACTTCGGCTGCTCGTCATTTATTTTGCGTTTTTATTCGTCATAAAAATCAATGGCTTATGGATTTAGCTGATTTTAGAGTTACGTTTTTTCCGCGCTCAAACGGCATACATATTGAAGCCTGCATTTAATTGCGCCGATTTTGATTCAAAACAGTGTGATTTTTACTTGGCTTTTGTATTTGCTACTCGCATGGCGAAAACATTAATGCAGCCCTTCGGGGCTGCTTTTTTACTCTGGTTTGAATTGTGGAGCGCTTCATTGTTGCGTGTATTTAACCGTCAATCGGTCGTTTTGCTGCATCGCTGGGTTGGTTTGACGGTCACCTTATTTTTGCTGAGCGCAGGACTGACAGGGGCGTTGTTGGCATTTAACGAAGAACTGGATCAGTGGTTGGCGAGTGATTTGTATCAGATTGCGAGTCCGCGCGCGGCGCAACCCCTGTCGGCGTTAGAACTGCATCAGCGCATCAATGCCCAATTGGCACCTCGCGCCGAGCTCAATTTCCTGCAACTGGCGATCCCACACGAGCATGCGCTGGCTTTGTGGGTGACGGCCAAAACCAATCCAGCGACCCAGCAGCCTTACGAGCTGGGTTTTAGCCAAGTCTTTATCGATCCCTATACGGGGCGCATTCAAGGGCAGCGAGAATGGGGTGAATTTCGTTTTTCGCTCAATGCGCTGATGCCGTTTTTGTATCGCCTCCATTACACCTTTGCGATCCCCGATTGGGGCGTCATTATCATGGGGATCGTCGCGCTGCTGTGGGTGATTGATTGCTTTGCCGGAGCATATTTAACTTATCCCAAAGGGCGGCCTTTTGTTGAGAAATGGAAACCGGCGTGGAAAATAAAAACAGCGGCGAGTTCTCATCGTATCAACCTTGATTTACATCGGGCGAGTGGTTTGTGGCTGTGGGCGGTCTTGCTGATTTTTGCCTGGTCGAGTGTGGCGTTTAATTTGCGCGAGCAGGTGTATTACCCAGTGATGAAAAGCCTGTTTGTTTTTCAAAAAGACCTGTGGAATTTCCCGCCGCAAGCGTTGGCGCAAGGGCAAGTGATTTTAAATTGGCAGCAGGCTTTAGCTCATTCTGAGCAGGCGATGCAAAGCTTGGCACAAGAACGTGACTTTACCGTGGGGTCGGCACAGCGGCTGGTTTATTTGCAAGAAAAAAATATGTACGCCTACAGCGCGAAAACCAGCTTGGATGTGGGTGAAATGGCGATGAGTTATGTGGGCATCGACGCGGTCACCGGTGCGCGGGTTGGCTACAATTTGCCCAGCAGTATTGCGGCTGGCGATACGGTCACGAGTTGGCTATATGCATTACACATGGGCAAAGTCTGGGGCCTGACTTATCGAATTTTTGTTTGTGTTTTGGGATTGATTATTGCGGGACTGACCATTACCGGATTTATTCTGTGGCGGAAAAAGCGGCAGGCACGAAGATTTTTAGCCAAGGGACGTAAGGTGAGTTGAGTTGCTTGCTTTCAAGCGCATTGAATTTGATTTAAGGGCGCAGGCCTGTTGCAAGCTAATTAGCGCCTTTGAGACTATCATCCTTGATGAGAAACCTATCCGATGTACTCACCCATTCTTATCGCTCGTCGCCACCGAGGCTAGTCTATTTTTAGTTCAGCTGGGATTCAAAGTCAACCGTACTTGGGGTCCGCTTTCTGAGCAATTGCACGAGCGTCATGACGCATCGGATTTTGAATTCTGCTGCAGCTTCCTGATAGATATTGAGGAATACAGAAGTTACTTTTAATACAAACGGCGCACCGGAGTGCGCCGTTGAATACCTTGAATACATTAGCTTATTTTAACCATGCAAACTGCGCAATGCAGTCTGGTCTGATGCGACGATAGTCGATAGATGAATAGGCTTCGGCCAGTGGCGGTTGTTATCTTGGTTCGCGCTCAATTGATCTGCCATTCGTACCGCATGAACGATTGGTAAAACGGGCTGATGATTAAAGCGTGTACTTGGGGTCATATTGCGAAAGTCTATAAATAAAAGTCCTGTTTCTTTCCTTGCTCGAACGGCTCCCATTTTGAAGTGCCCCTTAATTTGCCAGAGGCATCGCAATGGTGTCGGCTTGCTGAGTGAGCATGTCGCTCTCAATAGCCTCCCAGATGAATAAGAATTTACGACGGCCAAATGGCTTTATGTAGTGACGACCTTCAATGAGGCAGTTATCTACTAGTTGATTACGAATAGTGCGTGCATCGTAGTGAATGCGAGCAGCAAGTTCTTCTGTGGTTAAGTAGGTAGCACTCATGCTTTTACTCCTTCGTGATAAACTTGATTTAAGTTGATAGGACGCCATAAGGTTTCTTTAAGGCTAATTATGTCGTCCTGAACAACATAATATAGAGTTTAATGCTGCTGTCAAGCAAATAATGTCGTCTAAGGCAAAATTATTTCGGAGTGGGGAGCATGATTAAGTGTTATTTGTCTCGTTTGATGGGTGATAAGAAGGTGAGAGTGGCTGATGTGGCGAGAGCAACAGGGCTTCATCGAGGGACTATTACTTTGTTATATGAAGAAACTGCGGTGCGAATTGAATTGGATGCGATGAGTAAGCTATGCGCTTATTTTGAATGTCGAGTTGAGGATTTGTTTGAGTACATTCCCGAAGCCGTGCCCAAATCAGAAAATGACTAGCTAGAGCGACGGACAAGCGCCAACACGACTGACCGCCAAACGTAAAAGGCTCCCATGACACATTGCAATTTTGTGTTCTGGGAGCCTTGATTTTATTGGGTTGCACGAGTGTTGACGAAGGTGCGTGAGATCTTTTGACGTCATTTAGAGGCAATTTATGATATTGGTTTCTGTGCCCATTCTGTGCCCAACAATTTTAGCGTGGGCACAGAGCAATAAAAAAAGCGAAGGTCAGGCTTGTGTACCCCAAAATTTGGGCACAGACCCCGAAGGTCAGGGTCAAAATTGTGGGCACATTTTTAGCAAAAAGACCGAAGGTCAAAACTAGTATTTTTAGAGAAAATCAAAAAGTGGTTTGGGCACGAGATGGGCACAAAAATGGGCACAGACGGATTCTGTGCCCAAATCAATAAATCCAAGACGAAAAAAAACCTAGGCTTAAGACCTAGGTTTTTTCATTTTTGGTTGCGGGAACAGGACTCGAACCTGTGACCTTCGGGTTATGAGCCCGACGAGCTGCCAACTGCTCCATCCCGCGTCTGTACTGGCTTTCAGCCCTATTGGACTGAGCAAAAATTCTTCGTTTTGGGCACAGATTGTCACAGAAGCAACAGCCGATTTTCGAAGAGTTTTTGACTTAAGTATTTGGTTGCGGGAACAGGACTCGAACCTGTGACCTTCGGGTTATGTGCCCGACGAGCTGCCAACTGCTCCATC